>CABXGK010000057.1 GCA_902511735.1 uncultured marine group I thaumarchaeote | reverse complement strand
TTTCATCAAACATTTTATGCCATAACTTTTCATTTTCTTCAACACTTTGTTTTGTACAACCACATTCAGTCATCTCTCGTCTATCTTTACTAATGCTGTCTTGACTACATGTACAAACATATGCATCATTTGATTTTATAATTTGATCTGCTTTCTCATATAGTATATCTAAATTATCTGAAACATGTTCTACACTGTCATATTTGATTCCAAGCCAATCCATTCCAACCTTAATTGCAGCATAATATTCTAATCGTTCTGTTCCTGGATTTGTATCTTCAAATCTTAAGATTAACTTTCCACCATGCATCTTTGCGTATTCTTCACTGATTACTGCTGCCTTTGCATGACCGATATGTGGATAACCATTTGGTGCAGGAGGAAATCTTGTAATAATTTCTTTTCCTTCTGTATTTTTTAGAGCTGGCAAAAGACTTTCTTTTTGTGGTTTTTCTTTCTTTATTTCTAACAACTCTGGATATTTTTCTTTAATCTCTTTTTGTTGTTCTTCAAGTGGAATTTGATTTATTTCTGAAACAATTTCAGTAATTATTGGAGATATTTCTTTAGCCTTTTGTCTTAGTTCTGGTACATTCCCCATAATTTTTGCAAGAATTGTTTTATCTCTTGTTTGACCTTCATGTTCTGCAGCATTTTGTAGTGCAAACTTTCTAATCTCATTTTTTATTTCTTCGTCATTCATTTTATAGTGTCACTAACTTTACCGAATCCATTTTTTTATTAATCTGAAAATCTTTTGTTATGCCACTAACTAAATCTGCTTCCCCTTTTAACATGAAAAGTTCCATACATTTGTCGCCTTCAATTTTACTGTGTAAATGTGTCGTAATAAGATCCTCATACGAATGTTTGATTCCAGTTACCTGATTATCATATTCGTCATTATGTACAACTAGTAAAATTGCATTAACATTTCCTGAAAGATTTTCCTTTTGTTTCTCTTCTGAAACAAAACTTCGAATCCCTGCTCTTATTGCATCAGACCTTCCTGAAAACCCAAGATTCTTTTGTAGGTTATCAATCTCTTTGAGAATTTCCTCAGTTAATGAGATAGAAACTATTGGCATACGCTAATTGTTATTAAGAAACATAAAAATTTTAACTAAATGTTATTAACTTTTTACACATTTATTAATAACATTTTTTGATTTCTTGTATGGAAACTCTGGCTAGTCTGCACGAAAGCAACCGCATGCTTCAGTCGTACATTAAATCTGGCCTTGTTTTCACCCGGGTTGATTATCTATGAATAAGAATTCATCAATTGCTATTGTAGCTGGAGTTGCAATCGCAATCGCAGTAATTGCATCTGTTTTGGCATTTAGTGGAATCTCAAACGACTCCGCACCTATGGACATCCCTGAGCAAGCTAATCTTGTACCGCAAGAAGAAAAATTAACTATTCTAACATCATTTTATCCGTATCATGAATTTACAAAAAATGTAGCTGGTGATTTTGCAGAAGTTAAACAGTTTATGCCATCTGGAGTAGAAGCTCATGATTGGGAACCACGAGCCCAAGAGATTCAGTCTTTGAAAGATGCAGATGTTTTTGTATACAATGGATTAGGAATGGAACCTTATGTTGATCAAATTATTGATTCAGGAGAGTTTGATAATGTTTTATTTGTTAAAGCATCTGAAGGTGTTGAACTATTAAACTTTGAAGATGATCACGATGAACATGCAAAAGAAGATGATCATGATGATCACGATGAACATGCAAAAGAAGATGATCATGATGAATCTCATGCAGAAGAATTTCACGAAGAGATTGCACTAGTAATTGAAGAATTTGAAGAAGGACATATGAGTGAATCACAATCTATTGAAGCCATAGAAGAAATACTTCATGAGCATGAGGGAGATGGACATGAGCATGGCACAGGTATGATTGAAGAAATTGAACACGTGTTACATGAAATTGAAGATGGTCACATTGAAGGTTCAGAAGGTCTAGAAGAAATTCACCACTTAGTTTCTGGTGAAGATGTACACGATGAACATGCAAAAGAAGATGATCATGATGATCATGACG
>CABXGK010000056.1 GCA_902511735.1 uncultured marine group I thaumarchaeote | reverse complement strand
AGTAAATAAGATAAGTACTGCAATTGAGCCAACGTAAACTGCTAATTGGAACATTGCAACAAATGGAGAATCTAACATTACATAGAAACCTGCAACACCACCAAGAGTTCCCATCAAAGCAATGGAACCATAAACTAATGAACGCATTTCAAGTGCTGCAATTGCAGAACCAATTGTTAGTACAGATATAGCTAAGAACAGAGCATCAGCCATGTCTGGCGCCCCGTTTATCAATTATAATTTCTGAATCCTGTTGAACTTGTGGTTTTACTTGTAGTTGTGCAGGAGTATAGATTAAGCCCTCTTTAGTAAATGATGATAATTCATAATCATTTGACATGTATAATGCATAAAATGGACATGCATCAACACATAATCCACAAAATACACATTTTCCATAATCAATTTGTGGCATGATTGATTTTGCATTTTGTCCAAACTTGTCTGGAACTTTTACCATTGCAATTGCTTCTGCAACACCTTCACATGCAATTGAGCACAATTGGCATCCAGTACAATGATCATGGAATAACATGTGTCTTCCCTTTAGACCTGCAATAGCAACACCAGATGAAGGATCAAACTGATATCCATCTCCAGTAAATTTCAATTTTTGTTCAGGATATCTCAAAGTAAAACGTTTTACAGCCAGATGTTTGACTCCAGAGTTTAATGCTTTGATAATTCCAGTTGCAGTTCCCATTACAAAATTCCTCCAGGTCCGATTACTCCAGCGTACACCAATCCGAGTGCAATAAAGATGTTAACGAATGATAATCCAATTAGTTTGTACCAACCAATATGTAACAACATATCAAGTCTAATTCTTGGGAAGACACCTCTTGGCAGTAAGATGAAGAAAATTACTATTACAGTTTTAAGTACAAACCAAAATACCCCGCTAATCAATAGCTGCCCTGTCGTATACTGCAGCTCACCCTGCTGCTGCAGCACCCATTCGTTAGGATCTGCATCAAATAGAGGCAATCCAGGTGCGTGAATTGTCAATACAGGATCACCTGCATAATTTGGAATTGGTGTTCCTTCCATGATTAATTCAGTTTCTAATGGAGGCCAGAATACTGGACCTGTCCATCCACCTAAGAAAATTATTACAAATAATGCTGCAAATGCATAAAGTTTGAGATACGAACCTAATTGGACTAGTCCATACATCATTCCAGAAAATTCTGTTAACCATCCAGCAACAATTTCACTTTCTGCTTCTGGAAGATCAAATGGAATTCTTTCTAGTTCAGCTAACATTGTAGTAAAGAAAACAATTGCGCCAATTGGCATGAATATTATCCATGGGAAGTTACTTTGTGATTCAACAATCTCACTGAGGTTTAATGTTCCAGTAAGAATTACAACACCGAGAAGAGATAAGATTAGAGGAATTTCAAATGATACCATTTGGTGCAGTGCACGAATTCCACCAATGAATGGGAATTTACTGTTAGCAGACCATGCAGAAAGAATTGTAATGATTGGGAAAAATCCAATTACAGCGAAAACTGCAAGTAGACCAACATCCAAGTCTGCAACAACCCATCCGCCAGGTGCTACAGGAATTAATGCAACAAATGCAGCTGCGGTTCCAACAAACAAAACAGGTGCTGCCCAGAATAATGGTTTGTCAGCTTTTGCAGGAATAATAATTTCTTTTGAGATTAATTTCAAACCGTCGCCTGCTAATTGTAGTAAACCTTCAATTTTTCCACAATAAAATGGACCTACACGTAGTTGGAGTTTTGCCAACATTTTTCTTTCAACAAAAATAGTTCCAGCTGCGATTAGTGCTGCAAAACCAAATCCAGGAAATGCTGCAATTCTAAATAAATCAGAGTATATGAGAGCTTTAATCAAAGGAATCTGCATCGTCGGGTTAAACAGCCACGTAAATGCCAAAAATGCAGTTAGAAGTTCACCATCAATGACGGGCAAATCCATATAGAATAATACAATTTGAATTGCAGGAATTCCTGCAAGTGTTACAATTGTTATAATCCAAAATGCATTATCAAAAATACCTTTAAGAAAATATCCGAGACGGAATTTTGGTGCA
>CABXGK010000055.1 GCA_902511735.1 uncultured marine group I thaumarchaeote | reverse complement strand
TGAGTTAATTTCTTGTTATTTTCATCAGGAAAAGAACGATTTTGTTTTATTTCATTTTTTGTGTTGTAATAATCAATTCTTCCTAAAATTACGCAACGAATAGGAATACTATCTAAAGCAGATTTTAGTAGTAATACACCGTCTAAACCTCCTTCTCTAAAGTCCACAAAAGTTGTTATTCCTTTTTTTATCATTGATTTTGCAGAGTTACGAATGTACTTTGCTAGAGATTTTTTTGGAGTTTCTTTGAGAAGTTTTTGTTTTAATCCAAACATTGGATGAATTTTTGAATCAACATCTGCGTCAATTGACAAATCTTTTCCGATTGAATCGACAATATGTGTATGAGAATTAACGAAACCAGGAATTAATAATAAATTTGAACAATCAATTGATTTTTCTTTTGATGAAATTGATTTAGAAATTTTTTGAAATTTTTCATTTTTTATTTTTACATTGGTAGATTCTATTAATTTTAATTCATTTCCATATAGTACGCTAATATTTTTTAGAATCAATTTAATTCGTAGATTTCAGGTTTTTCTTTTCCTGCATCTCTAATTTCTCTAATTGTATCAAGTGATTTTGTTGCAAGACTTACAGCATTTCTAGATGTTTGTGCTGTACCTATTCCACAGTTTAGTTCAATTTGAAATTCATCTTTGCACATCTGGATGAAATCTTTTGCAAAGTTTTTGAATTCAGAGTTTGTTACAACCATGAAATTGTCACCACCCATGAAAAAAGTAAGTGAGTTTTTTGAAAGAAAATATTCAGACATTCTTGAATAAATTTTGAACATTAATGATGAAGTATCATATGGAGACATGCTCTTTTTTCTTATGGATGTTATATCGTCTACATCCAAATGCATTATAGTAACAGAATGTTCTGAATGACCGTTTAATGTACCAAATATAGAATACTGTTCATTGAGAAACTTTTGTGATTTTTTTGCCTCATATGCATCAAGATTTGCATCATACGGATTATCACCATAACCAATTGACATTGATAATTTTATATCAAATGTTGATTCTAATTCCTTTTGAATTTCCACATGATCATCCAATGAAAGACCATTTGTGACTGAAAAATATTCATCAGAGCGATTCAAAAATACTAGGCAGTTTTTCTTTGAGAATAATTCCTGTAGTTTATGATATAATTTTGATTGTAGCATTTGCAATTCATGTTCTCTGTCACTTCCTAAAGTTAGAGTCCAAGGTCCATATCCTGTGATTTTCATTATTGTTAGCTGAATCATTTTTCTATTTCCTTTACCTCATTGTACACTTTGTACACAGCATTTACCGCATTTTCAGAAACTGGTCTTATTCTTGCATATGCTTGTCTTACCTGCATTCCTGGACCAGATATTCCAAGTGAAACAGGTTTTTGGTGTTTTATTGATAATTTAGCAATATTTCGTGCAGTAGAGTGAGCTATTACCTCATCATGTTTTGTTTGACCTTTGATTACTGCACCTAAAGTAACTACAGCATCAACATCATTTCTTTGTAATAACTTGTCAATGATTAAAGGCATGTCAAAAATTCCTGGTACATTACTTGTATGAATAACATCAAGATTGAGTTTTTTTGCAGTTTCCAATGCGACATCATACATACGTGACGTGATTTTTTGGTTAAATTCTGCTACCACTATTGCAATTTTCAAAATTAATTCACCTTTGAGAATTCAAGTAATTCTTTGCCATCAATGAAAGGAATTGCATTTTCTTTTGCATATTTTTCTGCTTTATCAACTGACAATGCAGAGTATGTTTCTGAATCCATCATTTCACAGATAGCAGTAATTGGAGAAAGATTTGCTAATTGAGCAAGATATACTGACATTTCAGTATGACCAGTTCTAGAAGAAAGAAGACCGTTTGATGCAATCAATAATGGAACATGTCCAGGAGTTTTAAAAGTGGAATTGAAATATTGTTTTGGGTTTTCATTTTTGTATAATGTTGACATTTCTTTGATAGTTAATGCTCTATCTCTATCTGTAATTCCAGTATAGGTTTGTTTGTGATTAATACTAATTGAAAATGTTGGATGATCACCGTATGGAGCTGTTCCCATAATCATTTTTTTTGATTCT
>CABXGK010000054.1 GCA_902511735.1 uncultured marine group I thaumarchaeote | reverse complement strand
GCTATCTATCCTGATAGCTTTAGTTTGAGTTGGAATCAGGGTCGTGGAGGATTCTTATTTGCAGGTGCATTTCTTGCAGCTGAACTAATTGGCTTAAAACTTGTCATACCAAAAAGACGTTTCTTTTATTGTATACCTCTAGTCGCATTTACAATCGCCTATTACGTTTCACTTGAATTTGGTGTACATGATTACATAATGAGCTTAGTTGATGTTTTTGGAGTCTTAGAATATTCATGGCCATGGTTATTTGATTATGCTGTTATGGCAATCTTTGTTACTGCATCACTTGCAATTTTATTTGGAAGACAATGGATTAGAATTGGTCCTGCTGGTCCAATTTTTCTAGCTGGTAATGCAATCATTCTTGCTTTAGATTCTTTTTTTCCTTACGATACACTTGGTCCACTTCAATACATTGTACCATACTTTGTACAAGCAAATGTTTGGGTCATAACAGTACTTGATCTTGGCGTTGCAACTGCACGTGATAATCTCATGTTCTTGAATGGTGATTTTGGTCCATTTGCTTTACAGGTATTTTGGCCATCAGCTGGAGTTCACAGTATTATCATCTATTCTCTTGTAATGATGGCATTTCTCATAAAAATGAGAATTCCACGAAATCGTAAAATAATATATTTTATTTTAGGAATTCTTGGAACAATATTTGTAAACATGATTAGAATTTTCTCATTATCTGTTTACGCATTAAAGGTCACAACTGATCCTGAAGCATGGGAAGAATTTCATTCTGTTGCAGGTGAAATTATGTTCCTTCCATGGCTATTCATCTTCTTATTGGTAGTCACAGCGGTTGAAACAAAGCGTCTTAAAAGATTAGACTCTGAAAAACAATCTAAAAATAACTTGTAATATCGCTTTGTCCTTCCATATCAGAAAATTCTGAAATTCTAACTCCAATTCTTCTTACTAACATTTCTTGTTCTACAAGTGCATCTTCTAATAATTGAAATGCAATTTTTTTAAATTCAACAAGATTGTTCCCTGGATTTTTCATCATTCTTGATTTAGTTTTAGATGATAAATCCTCATTAACAAATTGAATTCCAATTGAACGATACATTTTGCTATTTTCTATTGCAAGTTTATTCAAACGAACGCATAATTCTTCTACATTTTCACGTAAAAATTCGAACTCTTTGGAATTTTTCTTTAAAGTTACAATCTTGCTAAATTGTATTGTTGGCGGGCGTGGTCTTACAGTTTCTCCATCGATTCCTTTGGCAGAATTGAAAATATATGTTCCAGTTTTTCTTCCAAACATTTTATTCAAATCAAAAACATCAATTTTCCTTAATTCTTCTATTGTATGGATGTTCATTTGTGTAAAAACATCCTCTGTTTTTTTCCCAATTCCTGGAATCTCTCTAATTTTTAATGACGACAAAAATTCTTCTACTTGCTCAGGCTTTACTGTTGTTAATCCATCTGGTTTTTTAAAATCTGAAGCAATTTTTGAAAGTAATTTGTTTGGACTTATTCCAATAGAACATGTAAGTTTTAGACTGTTTCTAATTTCATTTTTTAATTGCTGTGCTAAATGTTCTGCATTATGAATATTCATTTCAGTTTTCTGTGTGACATCTAAATAGGCTTCATCTCTTCCAACATATTCAAACACATCGGCATATTTTTCAATTATTTCCATTGCTTTTGATGACATGTCTGAGTAATAATCAAAATCAGCTGGTAAGAATACTGCATCTTGTTCTTTTAATTTATTTTTTGCAAGCATGATTGGTATGCCAGATTTAACTCCAAATTTTCTTGCGTTGTAATTTGCAGTAGCTATTGCACCACTATCTCCTCCTCTATCAGAAAAAATACATACTGCGACACATTTACTCTTGATCTTAGGATTCCTAATCTCTTCACATTGTGCATAAAAATAGTCAAAATCGATATGAAATACAATTCGTTTTTCCATGGTATGTTTTAGAATTCAATTCTTATTACAATTACGTAATTTTATATCTGAATCTCAATCAAAATCTATGATGGATTCTGCAATAGAAGTTAATGATGATGGAGTTAAGGTAAAACCTGAACTCATGGAAAATGAGAAATTTTATCATTGTATTTTCAAAGATAAAGTCATTCTAGTTTTCAAGGATCATCAAGAATTTCTAAATTGTTTTGAAATTGAAGAAAAAGAAATAGTAGAAAAAATCAAATCTTCAAAAGATGAAGATATACATTCTATACTTGAATCCTATATTGAAAAAGAGAAGCTTAAAAAACAATAAACTTGTTTTAATGTATTAATGAGTTCAAATTCTG
>CABXGK010000053.1 GCA_902511735.1 uncultured marine group I thaumarchaeote | reverse complement strand
TGCTCCATTAACAATTTGTGCACCTTTTAGGTATAGTTCATTATTCTTAATTGAAACATCATCTACTGTGATAGTAATTCCGTTATTCCATTCAAAGAAATTATGTGGATCGTCTTCTAGTGTTGTCGAGATTTTTTTATTTATGGAGCCCTTTCCTCCCAAATGCTTTCTAATATTAGACTCAAAAATATAGTGTTCATTCTTCTCTACTAATTCTGCTAAATCAAAAGCAGAAACTACGCAAACTTTACAATTTTTATGTTCAAGTGGTTGTTTGAGAATTCTTAAACTTGCATTTTGACCTTTAGCCGGTTTTTTGATACGCTCCCATAAGGTCTGATATACTTGTTGTCTGCCCATAACCCTGACTTTGTCATTTTGATAATCATCTACACATTGGTCAGTTATGTAGACTAGATCTATCTTCATCTTCTTATCATTGAGAATTTTCCAAAGATATTGTAATTCGTCTCTTTTTAGTTTGGACTGTTCTTTTTCTTTTAATCGTGTCACATCTTGTACAAATTGGTCAATTGCTCCTATAGAGTGAGCAGAACCATATTTTGATTGAAATAATCTAATTCTTTTTTCATCTGTATCAACTAGGTATGCATCAATTCCTTCATCATACCCTCCATCAATAATTGCATTTTCTGCAATATCTTGTAAAACCTCTTCAACATTAATCAAATGCCATAAGAGATAATCTCGACCTTTCTCTACAGTGGTATTGGAATCTTTCATGAACTCGGTAATACTAACGTCAACTGAATGTGTAGCAAATCCTTCTAATGGTGCGCTAGAAAATTTTGAAAGAATATCACGTCCTTGTTCACTGTATTCTAAGAGATTTGCTCCTTTAGGTGGCATTTTTGTTATTTTGTTTTGTTTATCCTTAAGAAGAATAGGGTGATTACGATATAACCTTACTAAGAAACATAAAGAAATACGAACAATTCAAAACATGAATAAGAAAATTGCCATCATTCCTATCATAGCAATTATTGCCATAATTGGCGCAGTTTCTCAAATGGGTGTTGAAGAATCTGCTGAAACAGAAACTGTTGAAATTGAAACCGTTGAAGAAGTTGAAGCCATGATTACAATTCCTGTAAAAGCTGCAAGACCTGCATGTGGACCTCATCCTGAATGTTATATTCCATCATACTATGTCACAAAACTTGATGAACCTGTAGTTTGGAAAAATGAAGATTCTGCATTTCACAGTGTAACTAGTGGAAGTTATGGAGAACCTGATGGAAGATTTGATAGTGGTCATATGGATCCTTATGGAACTTTTTCATACAAATTTGAAGAGACTGGAATGCATCCTTACTACTGTACCTTACATCCTTGGATGGCAGGAAACATCAAAGTAGAAAGGTGACGAGGGGAGTCGAACCCCTTTAGATAAGCTTTGCAGGCTCACGCATAACCGCTCTGCCACATCACCAATGAAAAAAACGAATATTTGCAATTAAACTCTTTACTTCAAATCTTTCCTGACGTTTTTGATGCCAATTTGACATCTTCAGCTTTGACTGTTTTCCTACCTGCATGTTTGCTCATGTCTACAGCATTTTTGGCAATTTCTATTCCAATATCTTCAAGAACTCTTCTCAATTCTTCAGCTGACTCATCACTGACTCTTTCGGCTCCAGCCTTTTTCAAAATTCTGTACATTGCTGAAACTCCCAAATCAGATGTTTTCATACCATTATGAGTAAAATTGGCGATAAAATACTTTTAGTGAAATAATCTAACACATGATATGAGCTGGATTTACGATGCACATATTCATCTCTCAGATCCTGAATACAAATCTGACATTGAGATGATTTTGAATTACATGGATTTACTAAAAATCAAAGCATGTTGTGTTTCAATGGATATTGAAACTTCTAATGATACACTGTCTCTACATGAAAAATCAAAAAATATCTTACCTTTCATTGGAATCCATCCTGAAATGGCTCAAAAAAATCCTGAATCTGTTTATGATCTCATCGAACAAAATAATGAAAGTATTACTGGAATTGGTGAAATTGGATTAGATAGAACCTATATTGATTCTGAAGATGAATGGAAAATACAAAAAGATGTTTTTTCAAAACAATTGTCTCTAGCAGAAAAATTTAACAAACCTGTTTCAATTCATTCAAGAAAAACACTGACAGATATTTTTGAAATTTTACCTTCTTACAAAATACCTGGAATCTTACTACACTGGTTTGATGGAAACAAGTCTCAATTGAAAACCGCTATGGAAAATGAATATTTTGTATCATATGGTCCTTTATTGGTATATGCAAATGATAAACAAGTATTACTCACAAAAACAGATCCTTCGAGGCTCTTGGTTGAAACTGATGG
>CABXGK010000052.1 GCA_902511735.1 uncultured marine group I thaumarchaeote | reverse complement strand
TGGAACTAAAACAGGTTGGCCTAGATCACGGTATTTCATAGGAACTTCATCCATGTTTGCAGGGAAAGCACGTGTAGCACCTTTTCTATGAACAACAACTTTCTTTTGCTTTCCATTAATTTTGTGTTTTTCAACTTTAGCAATGTTATGTGCTACATCATAAACTAATTTCATATCTAGATCAGATTCAGATTGAGAGAATACTCTTTCAAATGATTTTCTTGTCCAATGAGTAATCATTTGTCTATTGCTCCATGCAAAATTTAATGCTGCAAACATTGCTTTTCTGTAAGATTCACCTTCTTCAGAAGTATTTGGAACACATGCAAGTTCTCTATCTGCCAAGTTAATATCATATTTTTCTTGAACTTGTTCAGAAATTCGTAAATAATCACTACAAACTTGATGTCCAAAACCTCTAGATCCACAATGAATCAATACTGTGATTGTTCCTTCTTCTATTCCCATTCTTTTTGCAGCTTCTTGATCATGAATTTCTTGTACACGCTGAACTTCAAGGAAATGATTTCCAGAGCCTAAACTGCCAAGTTGTGGCAATCCACGTTTTCGTGCTTTATCAGATACTTTGTTTGGATCTGCATTTGCCATCTGTCCATTTTCTTCACATACATTTGCATCATCAGTAGTTCCATATCCATTATCTATAGCCCATGATACTCCTTTCACTAACACTTCATCTAATTCAGATTGTGTTAAACGAACAGCACCTTTTGATCCAACTCCAGACGGAATTGATTTGAAAAGATCATTAACAAGATCATTAAGTTTTGGTCTAACTTGTTCTTCAGTAAGATTAGTTCGTAACAATCTTACACCACAATTAATGTCATAACCAACACCGCCAGGACTAATCATTCCTTCTTCAGCATCCATAGCAGCAACTCCACCTACCGGAAAACCATATCCTTCATGACCATCAGGTAAAACTATTGAATGTTCTTGAATTCCAGGTAATGTTGATACGTTAACTGCTTGTTTTATTGTTCTATCAGTCATCATTTTTTCTAATAATACTTGATTAGCGTAAATTGTTACAGGCACTTTCATTCCTAAGGATGAATCAGCATCAATTCGATATTCATTTTCACCTACTTTTTTTGGTTTTAAATCAGTCATTATCTATGATGAAAATTGTCTCAGGCAATTTAAATGAAATTCAATCATTTGAATAAATTAAAATGAAATAACAATTTCTAATACATAATGAAAAAAGCAATTGTTTTAGGTGCTAGTAGAGGTATTGGAAAGTCAATTTCAGATTCATTGAAAAAACTAGATTTGGATGTGCTTTCATTATCAAGTAATGATATAGATACCTCAAATTTAGACAGTGTAAACAAATTTGCTGATGAAAATAATTCAACAGACATACTGGTACTAAACACAGGGGGTCCACCAATTATCGAATTTGAAAAAATCAGTAAAGAAAATTGGGACAAATATCATAATCAACTATTTGTTGGGTTTTGTACATTATTACAAAAAATCAAAATTAATGATGGAGGATATATTTTTGCAATAACATCTAATGTTATCAAAGAACCAAATTCAAAATTAATTATCTCTAGTGCATATAGAGCAGCTTTTTCAAGTGTTTTTAAAATTCTAAGTAAAGAATATGCAAAAAGAGATGTTAGTCTTATCAATATTGCTCCAGGACCAATCAATACAGATCGAACAAAAGAATTAGTAGGCGATGTAGGAGCATACGCAGATAGCTTACCTATGAAAAGATTAGGAGAACCAAAAGAGATAGGGAATTTTGTTGGATCCATAGTAGAAAAAGAGATAAAATATCTTTCAGGAACGGTAATCAATTTTGATGGTTCTAATTCAAATTTCATTTTTTAATTAGACATAAGTTTATTTTTGTAAAAAATTCATACTAATTGTGGCGATTTTACCTATAGACAGTGGACGTTATGGCACAAAAGAGATGCTCGAAGTATTTGGTGAGCAAAAAAAGATTGATTATCAATTAGAAATTGAAGCTGCAGCAGCATTATCACAAGGTGAGATAAATCTAATTCCAAAATCAATTGCAAAAGATATTGCAAAAGCTGCACGTTCAGGAAAGATTACAGCTAAACGAATTAAACAATTAGAGGCAAAAAGTGATCACGATACAGCTGCATTAGTAGAATCATTAGCTGAAAAATGTAAAAAAGAATCAAGACCGTGGATACATTATGGATTAACAAGTAATGATCTTGTAGATACAAGCAACTCAATGCAGATGAGAGATGCAATTCGTATTATTCAACCAAAAGTTGGAAAACTTGCATCAGTATTAACAAAAAATGCAATGAAATACAAAACACTTCCAGCTGTAGGTAGAACACATGGTCAACATGCAAGTATTATTTCATTTGGTCTGAAATTTGCAAATTGGGCAGCTGAAATGTCAAC
>CABXGK010000051.1 GCA_902511735.1 uncultured marine group I thaumarchaeote | reverse complement strand
TTAGGCGAAAAACCAATTTTAGAATACCTGATTGAATGGATAAAGAAAAACGGAGTGAAAGAAATAGTACTTTGTGTGAGTTATTTACGAAAGAAAATCGAAGATTATTTTGGAGATGGTAAAAAATTTGGTGTAAAGATTGAATATGCCATTTCAAATAAACCACTTGCAACCGCAGGTCAGCTAAAAACTGCTGAGAAATTTATCGATGATACATTTGTTTGTCTGTATGGAGATTCAATCTATAATTTTAATTTAAAAAACATGATTATTGAACATAAAAAATCTAAATCTAATATTACAATGAGCCTTTATGATTACAGATTTAATTTGAAATATGGAGTTATTGACACAAAAAATAATGGAAGAGTTGTTTCATGGAATGAAAAACCAGAAATTAGTACAAAAATCAATATGGGTTGCTACGTAATGGAACCAGATGTATTTCAATTAATTCCAAAGAATAAACCATATGGGATGGATACTGTGATACGAAAAGTGCTTGTAAAGAAAAAGAAAATCAATAGTATTGTTTCTAAAAAAAGATTTATCGATATAGGAGATAAAGAAACTTATGAAAAAACAAATCAAGAATATAAAACAAAAAAAGGTAAGAATTGAGAATTGTCAGATATTAAAATTAGAGAAATAGTTGAAACAGATATTGAAAATGGGTTTTTAGAGAGTCTAGACAGTTTAAAAAAGGCAAGTGATCTTGATACAGAAACTGCAAAAAAAATATTAGAAAAAATTATTTTAAATCCAGATCATATTATTCATGTAGCAGAAGAAAATGGAAAGATTGTTGGTTCAACAACGTTGTTAATTGAACAGAAATTTATCCATAATGGAGGACATGTAGGACATATTGAAGATGTGGTGGTATCAAAAGAATTTGAAGGAAGAGGAATAGGAGTTAAACTCGTCACATCATTGTTAAAAAAAGCAGAAGAAATGAAATGTTATAAAACAATTCTAGATTGTGAAGAAAAACTTATTCCATTTTATGAGAGAATTGGTTTCAAACAAGAATCAAATCAAATGAGATTTAATCATTAATTATCTTCTTTTTTAAAATTAAATAATTTTGATGCTGCATCAATTACATCAGAATTACCATGTTCAGTTTCTTTTCGGAGATTGTTCATAGGAGTTGACATTATATTTTCTGCAACAGATTTGGTTAATTCTTCGATTATTTTTTTCTGAGAATCATTTAATTCACCGAGCATATTGAATGCCTTTTCAAGTTCTTTTATTCTAATTGCATCAGTACTTTTGAAAACATCCTTTACAATTGGTTCAGCTTCTAATCTTTTCATAGTGGCTTCTAATACTGGCAATTCTTCTTTAATAATTTCTTCTGCAGAGTTTTTCTGACCAATTCTACTCCTCATATTCTTATCAACCATTTCAGCAATTTGATCAATATTCATTAGTTTTATTCCCCGAAGTTCTGCAACTTTTTCATCAACAGTTCTAGGATTAGAAAGATCTAATATCATCATTCCTGAATGTTTTGTTTCAAGAGCCTTTTGTATCCGCTCAAATGTGACCAAAAAGTAAGGTGCAGTAGTAGCTACAAACACGATATCATAATTTTCAAAACCAGTTAAAATTGAATTAAAATCAACAGGATTACCACCTACAGTTTTAGAAAATGACGTTGAACGCTCAACTGTTCTACTTGAAATAAAAAATGGATATCCACGTTTTGTTAATGATTTTGCAACTAAAGTTGCAGCTTCACCAGTTCCAATTAAGAGAATTTTTTTAGATTTCATTTCATCAACGTTTTCTTCTGCAAGTTTTACAGCCATTGAACCAACAGAAATGCTTCCTTTACTGATACCTGTAGATGTTCTTACTCTAGTACCAACACGTATTGCTTTATCAAATAACGTGTTTAGAGATTCACCAGAAACTTTTAGTTTTTTTGCTGATTGAATCGAATCTTTAATTTGGGTCATGATTTGTTCTTCACCAACAACCATAGAGTCTAAACCAGAAGTTAATTTTAGTAAATGTTCATAGACATCAGAATTTTGTGACCATTCCAAATTATCTTTAAAGCTATTTTCTTCTAAACCAGATAGAGATGCCCAAGTTTTTTTTATTTGTTCTCTATCAAAAGTATTACCAGAACCAAAAATTTCTACACGGTTACATGTTTGTAAGATTACACATTCAGATAAACCAGTATGATCTTTAAAAGATCTATAAGCATTTTCGGAGTCACCTAAAGAGAATCTTTCTAGTACATGGATCGGTGATTTTTTAAAAGTAACTCTTGCATTTATGATATTTTTTGTCATTTCCAATCTTTCACCATTTTCTTAATTGTCGTCTGTATTGCGTGGTATTTTCCATCTTTTAATAACTCTTTAACACGTTTATCGTTCATCAATTCATAAAGGAATTTTTTTCTTTCAATTGTGGTTAAGATATGTTTCTTTGATTCATTTCGTGCAAATTTTTGAATTTTAATTAACTGGATATCTTTGTCGGA
>CABXGK010000050.1 GCA_902511735.1 uncultured marine group I thaumarchaeote | reverse complement strand
ATTTTTCCACTTCTGGTTTTTGGAAGTTTTTTGACAATGTAAAATTGACTTGGAGTTGCAATAGGGCCAATTTGTTTTCTAATTGTTTCGCGTAATTCAGAATGAAGTTGTTCTTCAGAAATAGTAGTATTTTCTTTTAACATTACAAAAGCAATTATTGATTCACCTTTTACGTCATCAGGAATTCCACATACTGCAGATTCTGCAACATCAGTATGAGAAACAATACTACTTTCTAATTCTGCAGTTCCAATTCTATGACCTGCAACCTTTAGAACATCGTCTGAACGTCCAAGCAACCACAAATATCCATCAGAATCTTTGATAGCATAATCCCCCGGATAATAAAGTGATTCAAATTTTGACCAGTAGACATCTTTGTATTTTTCATTGTCATTCCATAATCCAAGTAACATTCCAGGCCAAGGAGTTTTGACTATTAGTGAACCTTTTGTTTCAGGTTCAACTTCATTTCCAGACTCATCAACAACTTGAATATCTAATCCAGGAATTGGCAATGTAGCAGAACCAGGTTTTAGGGGAATTGTTTCAATGCCTGGTAAAGGACTAATTAACATTCCACCAGTTTCAGTTTGCCACCAAGTATCTATGATTGGACAATTCTTTTTTCCAATTATATTGAAATACCATTTCCAAACTTCAGGATTGATTGGTTCACCAACAGTTCCAAGTAAACGTAACGTTGAAAGATTAAACGAGTTTGGAATGTCATTTCCAAATTTCATCAACATACGAAGTGCAGTTGGTGTTGTGTAAAAAATCGTAACACCATATTTTTGAATTATGTCCCACATTCTAGATGAATCAGGATAATCAGGTGCACCTTCATACATTACTTGTGTGGCACCATGTAACAACGGACCATATACAACATAACTGTGACCTGTAACCCATCCAATATCGGCAGTACAAAAATAAACATCAGTATCTTTTATGTCAAATGCCCATTTGTATGTCGAATAAAGATGAGTTAGATAACCGCCAATGCCATGTAAAACTCCTTTGGGTTTTCCAGTTGTTCCCGAAGTATACAAAATGTATAGTGAATCAGTACTGTCAAGTATTTCTGCATCACATTGTTCAGATGCATTTTGCATTACCTCATTCCAAAGTAAATCTTTTTCATTTAACTGAATTTTTTGACCAGTTCTTTGGCATACAATCACATTTTTTACAAATTGAATCGATGAAGCAGATTCGTCAACAATTTCTTTAAGATTGATTATCTTGCCTTTTCTATATCCCCCATCAGCGGTGATGATTATTTTTGATTGAGAATCCTCAACCCTATCTGAGAGAGATTTTGAGCTAAATCCTGAAAAGACGACGGTGTGAATTGCTCCAATTCGAGCACATGCAAGCATTGAGATAGGTAATTCAGGAATCATAGGAAGATAGATTGTTACTCGATCTCCTTTATTCACGCCTAATGATTTTAGAACATTGGCAAGTTTTTTGACCTGCTCAAACATTTCTTTGTAGGTAATTTTTCTATCAGTTCCATCTTCACCTTCCCACAAAATTGCAGGTTTTTCAGATTTTGATTCTTGGTGTATGTCTAGAGTGTTGTATGACGCATTAATTTTTCCACCAACAAACCATTTAGCAAAAGGAGGAGTCCAATGTAGTGTTTCATTCCAAGGTTTAAACCAAGACAATGATTTTGCACAATTATCCCAAAATGAGACATAATCATTTTTTGCAGAAGTTCTAATAGAGGAGTCATTATTTCCTAAACCAATATCAAATTCTTCAGAATGCAATCAAAGATGTTTAAATAAGGAATGCTTTAAGATTTTTGAATAATTATTGAGAATTCATTCTTGTTATCCAGTCAGATTCAGGTTCTGCTGGAGCTTGTTCTTGTGGAGGTATTGTCATTAACTGAGTTTCAGATGACTTTGAAGATGAGGACTCAGTGCTAGGAGGTTCTGGCAAACGAGTCTCAGTTGGCTCACCTTCAGAAGGTTGTGGTAGATAAGTTCCCGGCATCGCTGATGGTGATACCTCTGGAATCATATCTTCGAGTGAGAGATTTGCCAGTCTGGATTTAACTTTAGCAATCTCATCTTTCTCATGTTTCATATGCTGAAGCATTTCGGCTGTTTCTTTTTTAACATGATCGAAGGTCTCCTGAGAAATTTCGTTACTTTTGAGTTGAACTTTTGCGTCAAACAAAAGAACTTTAACAGATTTTTCCTGTTGTTCAATTTCGACGACTCTACTATCTAATTCAGAACTAATTTCAAATTCAGTACGTTGGAGTGTCATTAATTTAGTATTGTACTTTTCATGAATTATTTCTGCATCAGATTTCATGCTGTCGTTGTCAGAGACAATTTCCATCAATGCGTTAAGACGGCGGATTACAAGTTCTTTTTGTTTTAGTAAACGTTGTGAATCCAATCTCCACTTTGGAATGAAAATTACTACTTCAGATTGAACTACGAGTTGATCAAAGGCAATTTGTTTTAAGCCTTCAGACCCACAATTGATGCCGACTGTCTGTATAGAACCATCAACATCAGTTAGGGTACCTAAAATTTTGCCCATTGGTGCACCGTACATGTCTTTTACGGGTTTACCAATAATTTCAACTTCACAGTTGCTCATGAATGAAAGTTGACAGATCGGTATAACCAACCAAGTGTTAACAAGGTTGACAATTTTAGTACAAAGAAATTAACTAAATTAAAAATTCATGACTAAACATATTTTATTATTGTAATTTTATAAAAAATCAGTATGATTGAGAAAGAAGAATTAGGACACATCATGAAATTCATAGCTGAATATTGGGAAAAATTGGAAAAAGAACCGGATAATGATGCATTCAAAATTCTTCCATCAAAATTTTGGATGAAATCACTTGGA
>CABXGK010000049.1 GCA_902511735.1 uncultured marine group I thaumarchaeote | reverse complement strand
TTCCACTCTACGATAAACTTCACCTATACCACCTTTTGGATTTGGTTTAAGTTTTGTTCTAATTGAACCAGACTTTGGCATTTTTTCTAATGCTTGTCTAATAATATTACAACTTTCTAACATATCAAGCCATGGAATTTTTGAGCGTGCATATGAATCACCTTCTTTTAGTACATTAGTATGCACGTCAAGTTCATCATAAACATCGTATGGTTCTTTAATTCTTAAATCATAATCAACACCACTTGCACGTAGAACAGAACCTGTTGTTCCTAAACGAATTGCATCTTCTCTAGATAACACACCAGTATCTTCTGTTCGTGCTTTTAGAATTGGGTTATCATAAAAGATATCAGCATATTCTTTGATACGTTTTTCAAAGTAATTTACTTGACGTAAACAAACATCTTCAAAGTTTGCAGGTACATCATTTCTGACACCACCCGGAATAAAGTATGCATGTGTAACTCTTGCACCTGAAATTTTTTCCATTAAATCAATTAAAAGTTCTCTATCTCCTGCAGGCCACATAAACATTGTAGAGTGTCCAAGAAATATTCCATAGATTGCAAGCCAATATTGAATGTAGATACATCTGTTTAGTTCTGCTGCAATTACACGAACATACTTTGCACGTTCTGGAACCTCAATTCCCACTAATTCTTCAACACCTAAGACATAAGGATACAAAATATTGCATGAATCGTGAATTACAGGTCTTTCTAAGTGAGGAATATTGGTAATGTAGTTTCTGGCTTCAGCCATTTTTTCTTCGCCACGATGTACATAACCAGGATCAGGATCTGCATCAACAATGTAATCACCATCAATTTTTACAATAATTCTCATGTGACCAGAACCTGGATGTTGTGGACCAACATTGAGTGTCATTATTCTATCGTCTACTTTGTCTACTTGTAGACCCGGAGGCATTTGTTTTGTTGGTATTGCTTCAGTCATTTTATCTTCCTTTATTTGCAAAGTCCTTTCTCAATGGAGGTAGATCAGCCCAGTCCTCAGGCAGTAGTAAACGTCGATTATCAGGATGTCCTTCAAAGTAAACGCCAAGCATTTCAAATACTTCACGCTCATGAAACTCAACACTGTAAAACATATTTCTTAAACTTGGTAATTTTGTAGAATCGTTTCCTGGGTTTGGAGTATCTTCACGTGGAGCTCTAGTTGCAAGTGCTAAAACTTGTTTTGAATAATCAGGATCTGTGTAGGAACCTAAATGATATGTAACGCCAATTTCTTTATCTTCAGGATAATCAACACCAGATACTGATTCTGCATGATCAAAAGGTGTGTTATCTTTGATGAATTGTGCTACATCAGTAATTTTTTCTTTTTTTACATTTAATCTAGTTCTATTTTCTTTAATGTATTCAACTTCAACATCATCAGAGAATTGATTTGTAATTTGATCAACATAAGACTTTTCAAATGCAGGTGCTGCATCTTCGACTTTCTCAGGAGCTGTTTCTTTTTTAGTATCTTTCGGAGGATCTTTGGTTTCAGTTGTACTCATAATTTTTTACCTATCTAGCCTTCATCCTTTTGATTTTTTCTTGCAACAACATGCATCCTTGAATCAAGGTTTCAGGTCTAGGAGGGCAACCAGGAACGTAAACATCAACTGGAAGAATTCCATCTATTCCAGGCAACACATTGTATGAATCAAAATACAAACCGCCAGTAATTGCACATGCACCCATAGCAATTACATATTTTGGGTCTGGCATTTGATCATAGACTAATCTAAGTCGTGGTGCCATTTTTCGTGTAATAGTTCCTTGCACTACAACGAGATCACACTGTCGTAATGATCCAAAAGCTTCGATGATACCGAATCTTTCTACGTCGTACCTTGGACTAGATGCTGCTCCAAACTCAACACTGCAACATGCTGTTTCAATGTGTACAGGCCACAAAGACCACATTCGACCCCAGTTGATTGCCATTCCTAATGGTTGATCAACTGCTTTGTACAAAATGTCGCCAAGTTTTCCAACAAACACATTTGCGTTTTGCGGTGTTATGAGTTCTTTTAACAACTTAGTCCCTCACCTTGATAGTTGTAAGTAGTATATAGAATTACCATATGTCTTTCCTCTTTGATTGATATAATGCGTATGCCATTGCGGCAAACATAATTCCTAAGAAGGCGATAATTGGTAAAGTTGCAGTTCTTGGAAGATCCAATAATGAGCTTCCCCATGCATACAAGAAAATTGCCATAACATCAAAAATTACAAACATCAAAACATATGCATAATACTGCATCATGAAATGAGTACGTCCTGCACCAGATGGGACTTGGCCACATTCCATTGGAAGGGTCTTAACAGGATTTGGCTGTTTTTTGTTTTCAGGAGAAATCATTCTAGATACGATTAACGCAGGTGCCATTGCAGCACATGCAAAACCAAACATGAGTAATACATTACTGTATGATGCTACACTCTCGCCAACCAAGTTAAACCGACTCCCTTCGGTCAAAATATAAAGCTATAGAGATTTTTTTCGATCAAAATTTGATTTCTGCCAAGTCCTCTAAATTGATATACAACAAAAAATGAGGAATTTCTATGGCAGTAAACGTTGGAGATCAAGCACCAAAATTTGAGCTAGTAGATGGAGATCTAAATTTTAGATCACTAGATGAGTTTAAAGGCAAAAAAGTTGTTCTCTCATTTTTTGTTGCCGCCAGTTCTCCTGTATGCGAAGTTGAACTTTGTAGATTTAGAGATTCATTGAATGATATCTCAGAATTAGGTGCACAAGTAATTGCAATCAGTAACGATGGACCTTTTGCAAATAAAGCATTTGCAGAAAAAAATAATTATAATTTTCCGGTACTAGGAGATTATACCAGTAAGACAATCAAAGAGTATGACATACTATTACAAGATTTGTTACACGTTAAAGATTACAATGCAGCAAAGCGTTCAGTTTTCATCTT
>CABXGK010000048.1 GCA_902511735.1 uncultured marine group I thaumarchaeote | reverse complement strand
TACCATAAAAAATGATTTCTTTGAAAAAATACATTCAAATCTGAACCTCGTGGCTTATATTCCAAAAAGCACGTATAGTTACTATGGCACAAATGCCGGCATTACTCCCAAAAGAAGTCGAAATCCAGAGATTGAAAAAAATCTGGTTAGTAGTCATCGCTATGGGATCAACAGCCGCATCCGTAGAAGTCGACAACTTTGTCGATGGTTCGCTCCATCAAACTTCTATTAGAGATTCAGCATTTACTCCAGCACACTGGTGGTTATACTCTCACTTTGTAGCACTACCACTCGGTTGGGGATTCGCAGCAATCTATGATAGAAAAGTACCAGTATTGAGAGGACCAAACAACTCTATGAACACAGGTCTAAAGATGACAATCTTAGGTTATCTTGCAACCATGTTTACTATTGGTGTTAATGAGATGTGGCATTTTTGGTTCGTCGAAGAAATTTTCGCAGTTCCAAACCATTGGATGTTTAACATGGGTGTCGTCGTAGCCTTCATGGGCGCTCTAGCTTACGTAGTTAGACTCTATGCAAGACTCGTCGAATTAGGTGCAGAAACACCTGGTGAAAACCCATATGTTGCTGAAATGTACAAAATGGCCCTTGAGGGTAAATTGTACAGCAGATCCATACCATAATCAAGTACAAATTCGTACTTTGTTTTTTTTATTTTCCTACCTAATGGTAGATCGGCAGGTGCTCAGAATCTAGGAAAGACTTTAATAGATTCTGTCGACTGATTATTCTATATGACACTTCCAAAAGGATTTGGTTCAGGTGGCGGTGGCGGAGCAGGTTCTGCTGACGTCGAGAAAATGATTGGCCGTCGTGTTGAAAACATGACTGGAATGATCACAGCATCATATATCGCAGCATGGCTAGCAACATTTGGTGGTACTGCAGCAGGATATTTTGTATATCCTTGGGCATATCCAACACCAAGCGGACATTATGCATTTATCGTCCTGACCATTGTAGAAGCAATTGGTTACCTCTTCTGTGTCAAAGTTATGGAAGAAGGAACAACTAAGAAAAGTAACGGTATAGTCGGTGGAACCTTAGGTGGAACCGCCATTGGTACATTATTAATCGTACTCTTCGTAGGAAAATAATCAAACTCAGTCCTAAAGGACTTTCCTTTTTATCTATTCTAGTCACGCGAGCGTATGCACGATCTCGGTATTCTCCCAAATTTTTATATAGTAACTGACGGGAATATTTTCATGGTCTGGCTTAGACGATGTACTCACTACTTATTCATAGTAGTAGTCGCAGTCAACTCAACTTTGCTAACAATCAACGCAGGGGACTACATCTTCTATACTGATTGGGCCTGGACATCGTTTGTAGTATTCTCAATATCACAAACTCTTATGCTCACTGTAGGTGCGTGTTACTATCTCACATTTACTGGAGTTCCAGGAACCGCAACGTATTATGCACTAATTATGACAGTCTACACTTGGATTGCAAAAGGTGCATGGTTCGCATTAGGTTACCCATATGACTTCATCGTTACACCAGTTTGGCTACCATCAGCAATGCTGTTGGACTTAGCGTACTGGGCAACAAAGAAGAATAAGCACTCTCTGATACTGTTCGGCGGAGTCTTAGTTGGAATGTCATTGCCACTATTCAACATGGTCAATTTGATCACAGTGGCTGACCCACTAGAGACTGCATTCAAGTATCCAAGACCAACGTTACCACCATATATGACCCCGATAGAACCGCAGGTAGGTAAATTCTACAACAGCCCTGTTGCACTTGGTGCCGGTGCTGGAGCAGTATTAGCCTGTACATTTGCGGCTTTAGGTTGTAAACTTACAACATGGACATACAGATGGATGGCCGCTTGGTCAAAGTGGGATTAGAAAAACCCATTTCCTTTTTCATTTTATTGAACACTAGTTAGGCGATGCCTTAATCAACGAAATTCATCCAAAAACGAAATCTGTATTTAAGCTATTTCCAGTAAATCAACTAATTCTTCACACTTGGTGATCATAGATTCACTCGGCTAGAGAAAACCTCATTGTGGAAGTAATTAGTCTTGGCTCAACAATACCGTCAGATTGCTATTACCGAACCAAAACCATTTGTAAAATGGGTTGGAGGAAAAAGGCAGCTTATGCAGGAATTAGAAAATAGTTTTCCAAAACAATTTGCCACCTATCATGAACCATTTTTGGGTGGTGGTGCTGTAATGTTTAATCTATTATCAAAAGAACCAAAATTATCTTGTAATGTATCTGATTTTAACTCTGATTTGGTACTCGCATATGTTACAATTCGTGATAAATTAGGAAAGCTCATCGAGTCCTTAGAAAGCCATTCAAAAAATTATCATAATGATTCTACTGAATATTATTATCAAGTAAGAAAACAAGAGCCAAAACAACAAATTGAAAAGGTATCAAGATTAATTTTTCTAAATAGAACTTGCTTCAATGGATTATATCGTGTAAACAAAAAAGGTCAATTTAACGTACCTCTAGGTAGATACACAAATCCAAACATTGTCAATAAAGAAAATTTAACGGCTGTAAGCAAAATTTTACAATCTGAAAAAATTAAAATATCGTGTAGAGGTTTTGAGGCAGTTTTGGATGATGCAAAAAAAGGCGATCTGATATACTTTGATCCTCCATATCAGCCAATTAGTAATACCGCAAATTTCACTAGTTATACACATCGAGATTTCACAGAAGATGATCTTGAGAAGTTATTTCATTTGGCAAATAAATTGAATTCAAAAGGCTGCCATGTATTATTATCAAACTCAAATTCAAAAATTGTAAAAGATCTCTTCTCAGAAAAACATTGGATTATATCTGAAATCAGTGCAAACCGTGCAATCAATTCCAACTCAAAAAAACGTACTGGACATAAAGAAATACTAATAAAAAATTATTAAGCTTCGAGCGGGATCTGAACCCACGACCTTTACATTACCAATGTAACGCTCTACCAGGCTGAGCTATCGAAGCATAAATTTTTCAATATCTGGAATCCTTATAATTCTTGATTACTTTT
>CABXGK010000047.1 GCA_902511735.1 uncultured marine group I thaumarchaeote | reverse complement strand
TGTAGCAGGTTCTGGTGCACCAGGATGTGAAACCACTGAATGTTATACTCCATCAACTGTAACAATCTCTGCAGGTGGAACTGTAACTTTTACAAATACTGATACTGCTCCACACACATCAACAAGTGGTAGTGCAGCAAACGGTCCTGATGGTGTCTTTGATACTTCATTAATCATGATGAATGCAAGCTTTGATGTCACATTAGCTGACGCAGGAACTTACACATACTTCTGCATGGTTCATCCATGGATGGAAGGCACAATTATTGTCGAATAATTGCATAAAATTAAACAGTTATACTCGAATAATTTGATACAAAATTAAATTGGTTAGAGTAGGCGGAATTATTGTTATCGGTGCAATATTTGCAGTATTAGCTGTTTCTTTCTTCTTTTACTCTGATGAAGTTCTAACAGACGTCAAGGTCTCTTCTTTTGGTGAGCCTGTTCAAGTAGGTGATGTGATGTTTGATGTACAATATGTCACAAACTTTGATTTTCTCCAAAAAACTAAAGAATTCAAACTAGCTGAAAAAGCTGAAATTGATAGAGGATTGATAGAAGCATCTAATGAAAAACCTACTCACACATATTTCCAAATACAAGTTACTGCTGAAAACAAAGGCAATGATATTGTGAGATTTACTGGAGGTCAATTACACCTCTACGATGATTCAAACAAACGATTCAGTCCAATTTTTGTTGGTTATGGTGAAAATGAATTATCTTTGATAGATCTTGAACCTCAAAAAGCAGTTACCATGACAACACAATTTGATATTGAATATGATGAAGAAATGCAGTATCGTGTTGGCATCGTTCCAAATAGACATGGCATGGATGGAACACAAGAAATTGCATTCATTTGCATTAAAAATTGCAGCTAGCTTCTAGAACATCCACATTTAACATAAACAACTTTGAATTCTCCTTCTGTCTTTATGTTATGTGACATGGGTCTCTGGCAATACCTGCATTCTGTAAATCCATGATATTCTTCTACTTTGACTAGTTTTGTTTTCCATGATTTACTCTCTTCGTCCCAATATACTGAGTCGATCTCTTGTGGGCTAGCCATATTTTTACTTGAATTAGTAATATTTGAAATCTTGTTTGAAACGGTTAAATTGCATGTATTAAAAATCGATTTAATGAAGGTAGTAACTATTGGTAGCCGTGTGTTTGTCACAAGTTTCCAACTTGCAGGTGTACAAGGAAAAATTGTCGATTCATCTGATACTGCTTTTGAAGAAATCAAAAAATTATACAATGATTCTGAAGTTGGTCTGGTTCTTGTAAGTGATGATTTAACTGAACAAATTAATGATAAACTAACAAAATTACGTGCTGAAAAATCAACTCCTCTTGTGTTTGCTCTTCCTGCATCTGGAAGTGAAAAATCTGAAGTCGATTATAGAGTGATGCTCAAAAAAATTCTAGGCGTATAAATATAGAGTAAATCATTAACCATCATGAAAGCAGCTGTAGTAAAAGGAAATTCTAAAGTTGAAATAGAAAATTTTACTATTTCAGATGTTGGCCCAAATGAATTACTAATCAAAATGCAATCATGTGGAATTTGTGGGTCTGATGTGGAAAAAGTTTTTGGAAAATATGGGCAGCCATCTATGAGATTAGGTCATGAACCTGCAGGGGAAGTAATCAAAACTGGGGATAACATATATGATTTTAAAATTGGTGATCGTGTATTTACACATCATCATGTTGCTTGTTACTCAAAAGATTGTCATGAGTGTAGTCACGGAAATGAAACTATGTGTAAAAAATATTATCAATCAAATCTCAATCCTTGTGGACTAGCTGACAATTATGTTGTACCTGAGTGGAATGTACTTCATGGTGGTGTTTTAAAATTGCCTGATAATGTCTCATATGAAGAAGCAGCGTTAATTGAACCTCTTGCATGTTGTGTTCGTGCATGGTCAAAATTCAAATATCAAAAAAATGACACTGTTGCAGTTTTAGGTGTTGGACCAACTGGAATGATGCATGTGTTACTTGCAAAATCATTTGGTTTTTCAAAAATATTCTGTATGGATCTTAATGATTTTAGATTAGACTTTGTAAAGAAATTTGATGTTACAACTATTCGCTCAGATGATCCTAACTTATTACAAAAAGTCAATGCTGAAACTAGTATTGGTGTAGATGTTGCAATTGTGGCAACTAGCAGTCTACATGCATTTCAAGATGCAATTAAACTTGTAAGAAAAGGTGGAACTGTTGTAATGTTTGGAGTTCCAAGTAAAGGTGCAACCACTGAAATTGATATGAGTGTAGTTTATTCTAAAGAAATTAGTATTGTAACTACTTATGCCGCATCTGATATGGATACAAAAAATGCATTAGACTTGATTTCTTCTGGAGGTGTGAATGTAAAATCATTAATCACACACAAATATTCTCTTGATGACTCACAAAAAGCATTTGAACATGCAAAAACAGGTGATAATGCTATGAAGATAATTATTGAAAATTAGCAAAGGCTTAAGAAAGGTATTTTTTTTTCAAAAAAATAAGAAAATGGACTGGGGTTTAAAAAACAGACTTGCAAAAATAATTTCTCCTGCGGATAATAGGGCATTAATGCTTGCAGTTGATCATGGCTATTTCCTAGGTCCAACTGAAAAACTAGAAGATTTGAAAAAAACAATCGCTCCTCTAGCAAAACATTGTGATTCCTTAATGATTACTCGTGGGGCACTACGAACCTCTGTAAATCCTGATTATCCTGTACCTGTTGTATTGCGTGTTTCTGGAGGAACTAGTATAATTGGTGAAGATTTGTCTCAAGAAGACATTACTGTTAGTATCAAAGATGCAATCAGATTGAATGTATCTGCTGTTGCAATGTCTGTCTTTGTTGGTTCAAAATATGAATATCAAACTATTGTAAATCTTGGAAAACTTGTTAACGAAGCAGAAGAATATGGAATTCCTGTTTTAGCTGTTACTGCAGTTGGAAAAGAAATAGGAACTAAAGATGCAAGATATCTATCTCTTGCATGTAGAACTGCAGCTGAACAAGGCGCACATATTGTAAAAACATACTTTTGTGAAAACTTTGAAAAAGTTGTAAAATCTTGTCCTGTACCAATAATTATTGCAGGTGGTAAAAAAATACCTGAAAAAGATGCTCTCAAGTTGACATATGATGCACTAAAAGCTGGTGCAGTTGGTGTAGATATGGGACGTAATATTTGGCAATCTGATAATCCTGTAGCAATGATAAAAGCTGTCCATTCTATTGTACATGGAAGT
>CABXGK010000046.1 GCA_902511735.1 uncultured marine group I thaumarchaeote | reverse complement strand
ATGTCGTTATATTTTCGAATATCTTTAATATTTGCGGTATCAAGAAAAATTTTCATTTTTTACTCCGGATATCTTTAACAGTATTTTCTATATTAATTGATGTGATACCATGTTTTTCTAATAGTTGAGGGATTTCATTATCACGAGCAGATTCACCGAATTTATCCTGTGCACCAATTCTACGTATAGGAACAGGATAAGATTCAGATACAACTTCAGAAACGGCAGAACCAAATCCACCCATAATATTATGTTCTTCACAAGTAACAATTGCACCAGTTTCTCTGGCAGCTTTTTCTAAAATATCTTTGTCAATAGGTTTTATTGAAAAGCAATCAATCACTCTACAAGAAATTCCATCTTGTTGAAGTTTTTCAGCTGCATCTAGAGCCATTTTTACTGTTATTCCAGTAGCAGCTATAGTACAGTCATTTCCATCTCTTAGTGTAATACCTTTTCCAATTTCAAATTCTTGGGAATCAGAGTAAACGGTAGGAACTTTAGATCTTGCCATTCTCATGTAAAATGGACCATAAATTTGTGCGATATTTTTTGTTAGTTTAGATACAGCAGTAGCATCAGCAGGAATTAGAACTTTCATGTTTGGAATCACACGCATAATTGCAATATCTTCAATGGTTTGATGAGAACCACCATCAGGTCCAACAGATAATCCACCATGAGAAGTTACAAGTTTAACATTCAGGCCCTTTTTTTCTCCTCTTGAAGGATAAGCGATTGAATTTCTTATCTGATCAACACATCTTCCTGGCAAAAATATTGCATATGTACTTGCAAAAGATGTTTTTCCAGAATAAGCTAATCCTGCAGCAACCGATACCAAATTCGCTTCAGCTATTCCTACATTAAAAAATCTATCAGGAAAATGTTTTCCAAAACCGGATGTTTTAAGCGAATCAGTAGTGTCAGCACCTAAGACAACGATGTTTTTGTCTTGTTCACCCAATTCAGTTAGTGCATTACCATAAGCAGTTCGCATATCACCAAATTCATCACTCATTGATATCCAAGCTCCGTTGCAATTTGATGTAATTCATCTTTTTTCTTGCCAATTACATGCAAGTCAATCCATTTATTCACTAATTCAGTACCACCAAGTTCATTTGCTTTTTGAATTAACAATTTACGTCTAGTTCTTAATACTTGATTCCTAAATTCTCGAATTACCAATCTAACATCAGTTTGACCAA
Source organism: uncultured marine group I thaumarchaeote (assembly GCA_902511735.1). GTDB lineage: Archaea > Thermoproteota > Nitrososphaeria > Nitrososphaerales > Nitrosopumilaceae > Nitrosopelagicus. The sequence goes on along the minus strand of CABXGK010000046.1, from coordinate 2,132 downwards.
TTATTGCACTACCTCCAACAAATGCACGTGCACCATCAGCAAAACAGTTTCCAATATTATCCAAATTTACTCCACCATCTGCTTCAATGTAACCCGAAAAACCATTTTCTTTCAGATTTATCAAAAGATTTTTTGTCTTATCATGTGTATTTTCAATATATTTTTGACCTGATTTTCCAGGTACAACAGACATTACTATAATTTGATCAAGTGTAGGAATGAATTTTTTACTCCAATCAGGCATAGAAGTATCAGGATTTATTGCTAAACCGACGCCAACTTTGTTTGATTTTAACAAGTCATGAATTTCTCCAAAGCTTGATTCATCACAGACTTCTGCATGAACAGTTACAACATCACTTCCAGCATCAATATAATTTTGAATCTGCTTTACAGGTTCGTTAATCATAAGATGTGTATCAAAAGGAATAAGAGTTAGAGGTCTTAATTCCTTAATTTTTGTATGATCAAAAGTAGAGGTGGGGACGAATTGGCCATCCATTACATCCAGATGTATGTAATCAGATCTTCCATCATCACAACGTTTTACTTCATTTTCTAGATTTGTCATATCACCAGCAATTATAGAAGGTGCAATCATAAATTGAGAATCTAATTCTAGATTAATTACAGGAACAAGTGCAGAATTAGGAGCCTTTCCATGCCATTGTGGATTATCTTCCATATGTTCAACTGCTTTTCCTTTAATTGTTCTAGCTATGATGATTGAAGGCATTCCTTTAACAGATTTTGCTCTAGTAATTGCATCAGAAATTTGTTCAATTCTATGACCATCAACCTCAATTACATTCCATCCAAAAGAACGCCATTTATCACCAGTCTTCCATCTACTTGCATCTTTCCACATTTCAGATAGTTCGTTTCCTTCAAGTGATTCATCAAGTGGCATAATTTTTTCAGTGTAAGAATCTTGTTGGATGAAATTTCTATCAAGAATTAATGTTAAATTATCAACATTGTATTTTGCAGCAGTCATCGCAGCTTCCCAAACTTGACCCTCATCACTTTCACCATCACCCATCACTGTGAAAATGTGCGTATCTTTTTGATCAAGTTTTGCAGCTAGTGCATTTCCAATAGAATAAGATAATCCAATTCCTAATGAACCACCACAAAATTCAACACCAGGACATTTAAGATCAGGATGACCCTGTAATTTACTTCCAAACTGTCGTAAAGTATCTAATTGAGATTCTTCAAAATATCCAGCTACTGCCATGTTTGAAAATAATCCAGGAGATGCATGACCCTTTGACAAAATTAGTTTATCACGATCTTCCCATTGAGGATTTTTTGGGTCATATTTCAAATGGTTATAAAAAATACAACCCATAATTTCTGCCATTGAGAATGAACCTCCAGGGTGACCTGAACCTGCAATAGAGGTTCCACGAATAACTAATTTTCTAGCCTGAAGAACATTTTTTTTAATTTGATAGTAATTCAGGCCCATTTTGATTTATTGACCAATTTGATACTTTTAATTTTACACATGATCGTCCTCATCAAAAAATAGCCAGAATTACATAAATAGCTATTTCCGAAAATTTTAATCTTCAAAGATCGTATTAAAAATATGGAATTTCACGATTCACTACCACTCATGATTTATGATGACAAATGCTATGTTTGTATAAAATTTGCCAAGTTAATGAATTTCTTAGCAAAAGGAAAATTACGTATGATCGGTCATTATACCGAATTTGGAGGACAAATTAGGAAAAAAATTCTAGAAGATGATGCATTGGAAATGTTCTGGTTTATTGATAAAGAAACAGCATTTGGGGGAAGAGCAGCAATTATTCCCTTGTTATCAGCGATTTTGAGAGTTCATGGAAGAAAATTCAATAAAGTAAGCATTCAAGAATCATGTGATATTGGATGTAAAGACTCACTTGCGGTATTTTTTCGCTCAGCCAGTTTAATTACTCATAGTAGAAAGATCAGGATAAGTAATCTATAAAAAAAGTATATTTTAGAAAAAACATATGAGAGTTAGAGCAGAAGCAGGTCTTGCAATAAAAAAGAAAACCTCAATTTTGTGTGCATTTTGTATTGAAGGTACAAGTGTTGCAATAGGATTAGAAAAATTCAATAAAAAAATTGATCAG
>CABXGK010000045.1 GCA_902511735.1 uncultured marine group I thaumarchaeote | reverse complement strand
AAATATGCTCAAGACGGTCTGAATTTTGTGAAACTACCAATTATTCTGGCAGCATTTGCATTATTAATAATAATTCCATTAGCATCTCAAAACTCATTTGCTCAAGTTAATTCTGGTGGATTCCAAGCAGGTGGTGTAAACATTGATGGGTCTTGGTATGTTGGTGAAGGACTCAAAGTTGGTGATTATTTTAGTTTCAATGTATGTCATGTTGATTATTTAGATTGTTCAGATTTTGATATGGCAATGTGGGTTGAAGATGAAGTTCGTGTTGGAACTGAGGATAAATTTAGAATGCAAGTTTTAGTTTATGATGGAAATAAAATTGTTAGAGGTGTAATGGATGTTGGTCAAGTTGCTCCAGAACCTACTGGTGGCACTGAAGAAATTTCTTCATATAGAGGTGCTTACAAATCTTCTATTGCTTGGCTTTCTGCATTTGCAACAAAAGACATGGATAGAGGAGATGGCACATACTTAACTGGAAAAGGCCCAAAAGAATTCAGAGCTGCATCATGGGGAAAGATTGGAAATATTGGTGGTCAACAAATTTTACCTTCTGGACTAGAAACTATTAGAGTTGGTGCTGGAGAATTTGAATCAGTTCTACTTACTTGGAAGACAGGTGGTCAACAAAGTAAAGTCTGGATTGTAGATGATTTTCCATTTCCTATTAAAGCTAAAACATTTATGCATGTTTCTCAAGGTATACCACCTGTTGAGTATAGTTTTGAATTATTAGATTATAAAGAAAATGTTACTTCTGACCCTTTTGTTAATGTAGAAACTACTGCAGCAAAACAAGCAGCTGCAGGATGTCCTTCTGAATTCCAAAAAACAAGATTTAACGAATCCACAAATACATTTTCAATGATTGTAAAAGGTGTTTATGGTCCAAAAATTGTGAAACAAGGATGTGATATTGAATTGTTTCTTGATTTCAAACGAATGGTGAATCCTACTGAATATGTAGATCAAGTACATTATGATATTCATGTGTATGGTGATACATCAAAACCTCCAATCAAAGAAGTTTCTACTGATGAAGGAAGACCTGAATTATACACTGCATCTGGTCAAACACACAGATTTCTATTGGCAGATCAACCTCCAGGAAAATACACGTATGCAATAAAGGTCTGGGGTACTGGACCTGAACACATTCTAGGTGGTAATCCTGACACTTCTGGATTAATGACTCTTGATGTTGAAGTTGTAAAGGGTGGAAACACATCATTTTCTGCACCTGCAACAGCATCGATTACAGAAATTCCACAATGGGTAAAAAATAATGCAGAATGGTGGGCTGCTGGACAAATTGACGATGCAGCATTTGTTTCTGGAATTGAATATTTAATTAATCAAGGAATAATGATAATCCCTGAAACTTCTCAAGGTAGCGGTTCAAGTTCTGATACAATTCCTCAATGGATTAAAGGTAATGCAGAATGGTGGGCTGCTGGACAAATTGATGATAATACATTTGTTAATGGTATACAATGGTTGATTTCAAATGGAATCATGAAAATATCTTAGAATATTGTGAGAATGATGTGAAAATATGACCGGTCTTTTTAGTTATCCAAAACGAAAACTTCGAAAATTAATTGGTCAGGGTGAATATGAGAAAGCTGAAGAATATGGAAATGAACTAGAAGCAAAATTTTCGAAAGATCCTGATTTCTTGTTCATTATGGGAAGTATGTATTATATGCTAAATGATGAAAAAAAAACTCTACACTATATTGATAGAGTTTTGGAAATGAATCCATATGATGTTGAATCATTATCATTGAAATTACGTGTTCATCAATTCTTAGCTGAACAACAAGAAAATGAAGAATCAAAACAAAATGAACTTAACATTGTCATTGATTGCTGTAGAAAAATCTTAGATGAAGCACCAGATAATTTCGAAGTACGTGATCTTATCACGGAATTAGAATCTTAATTTTAAGTATTTTTCATCAAGTATACATCTTCTAAAAGCCATTCACAAAACTCTATCACAGAATCAGAAAATTCATACCAAATATGAAATGAATGTGGGAGAATGTCAATTTTATCTTGTTTGTTATTATTAAAAATTATTCTCACACCTTCTTTGTCCTCATACATGTATGCATCTTCTGTTTCAACTTCTCCTAGAATCTCTATAGCTTTTTCTTTGATAATTTCTCGGGTTATGGGAAATTTTTTGCGTTCCATATCGATTAACAAGCTCAAATCTTGTTTTCCATACATGTCAAAATTCTCTATTTTTCCCTCATGAGGAAAATTCACTAGTAAATTAATTCCATATTTCTTACCCACTGATTTTCCAATTTCTGTAATTTCTTTGTAAGCCATAGCAGGATTTTTTTTCAATAAAAAATGTATTTGAGCAAAATTTGATTTTAGCGCATTTTGTAAATCCACTATAATCTCTTGAAACATAATCCAATAATCTTATGATGTAATATTTAGATTAGTTTTTTAGATGATTTTTTTTATATAATTCATGGCAATGCCAATGAATAATGATGAAGTAAATCCAGATGATGGAGGTGCTGAAAGAACAACAAATGTTACAGATTACAAAAGAACATGCATTGATTTCATAGAAGATATTTCTGGGAGTTATTTAGAATGGATTGATTACTATTCTGATAAAAATCAAATTGATAAAGACGAAGATAAGAAAAGAAGAAATGAAATTACAGGAATAGTAAAAAAAACAAACACTTGGCTTGCTAAAGTTCCTACATCTATCAAAGCCGTTGATGTTGTAATGAATGATGGTATACAAAAAATGGCTGAAGCAACTGCAGGAAAACCATTCCAAATCGGAGTTTTCATCAATAAAATATCAGAGTATACGATGGCAAAACCAGGAATAATTGATGTTCATGTAAAGGCCTCCGGAAGAGATGGAAGAAAAACAAAATTGGGTTCTCATAGTCAAGATGAGAGATTTAGAATAGAAACAACTGGAAAAGTATTTTTTGATGAGGAAAATATTCCTAAAAATGAACTTGATGTCTTGGACATTCATCTAAAACTTAATGCCAAAAAATGTGTTCAAAGAGATGTTATCTCATTTACTGTGGTAATTAGTGAAATGAAAGACGGAAATGAATATGAGCGTAGAGGATTATCTACCATAATTCACATTGTTTAATCATTATTTGTTAATTTAATTTCTAAAACAATCCTTGCTTCTTTTTGTCTACTTTCTTCTGTATATTTTAAATTTGAAATTTTCTGTGCAAGTTCTTCTTCTTCAACTAGTCTAGCTAATCCTGAAAATTCTTTTCCGTCAAACTCAACTTTTACTTGCGGGTCTGCAATTGCATTTTTTAACCAATCACTATTTGGATTTCTTCTAGAAAAGTAAATCATATCATTGTAAGTAACTGCTTTTGCCCATACTGTATGCTCCTTGCCTGTCTTCCTACC
>CABXGK010000044.1 GCA_902511735.1 uncultured marine group I thaumarchaeote | reverse complement strand
TCTCATTCTAAAAGTTAGTTATGAATGCAATTGAAGTTAACTCGTTAACAAAAAATTTCAAAGATTCTACGGCAATTGATAATATTTCTCTTAGTGTGGAGGAAGGTGAAATTTTTGGTTTTCTTGGTCCAAATGGCGCTGGTAAAAGTACTACAATGATGATTTTAACAACATTGCTAAAACCTACATCTGGTAATGCATCTGTTTATGGACATGATGTAATTACAAATTCTTCTAAAGTTCGTGAAAATATTGGATTTGTTCAACAAGAAATTGGAATTGATGAATATCTCACAGCACGAGAAAACCTACAATTTCAATGTAAAATTAGCCAGATTCCAAAGGAACAAACCAAAAAAAGAATAGAAGAAGTGATTGATTTAGTAGAATTAACTGAAAAGCAAGATGATCAATCAATCACATTTTCAGGTGGAATGAGAAAAAGACTAGATATTGCGTGTGGGTTGATTCATAGACCAAAAGTTCTATTCTTGGATGAGCCTACAGTTGGATTGGATATTCAGACAAGAAGGAAAATTTGGCAATATATTCAAAAAATTCACAAAGAGTTTGGAATGACTATTTTTCTTTCAACCCACTACATGGAAGAAGCAGATAATCTGTGTGATAGAGTTGGTATTATTGACTATGGAAAAATTCAGATAGTTGATACTCCAGAATCCATGAAAAATAAGTTAGAGACTGATATGATAACATTTTCAATAATTCCTGATGAAAACAAACAAGAGCAGTTCATTGAAAAAATTAAAACATTTGATTTAATCAAAAATGTAGACATTAATGAACGGAACATGACTGTTCAATCATCTAATTCAACTCAAGCAATACCAAAAATTTTTCAGGCTTCATCTGAGATTGGTATATCTATTGATTCATTTGTATTGAATAAACCAACGCTAGATGATGTTTTCATTTCATACACGGGTCATAATTTGCGTGATGATACTAATGAAAAATTCAACAAACGAAAAGAATACAATCAATCACGGAGACGTGGATTATGATCATTTCTGATACATATGCAATTTTTTGGCGTGAAATGAAACGCTACAGAAAATCAAAAAGTGGTGTAATAATTAGACTCATCCAACCTGCAATTTGGATTGTTGTCATGGGAAATATTTTTGCAGGTACTCAACCATTGATACAATCGGTAGGGTTTGATGGTGAATACATAGAATTCATGGCTCCCGGAGTTTTGATACTTACTGCAATATTCACTAGTATTTTTGGTGGTGTAAACACTCTATGGGATAGACGTTATGGTTTTATGAATAAGGCATTAACTTCTCCAATTTCTCGTTCGTCAATAGCATTAGGAAAAATGCTTGCAATATCTATGATTGCTGCATTTCAGTCCAGCTTAATTCTTGGAATGGCCTTAGTACTTGGTGTTAGTATGCCTCATCTATGGATGATTGCGCCAATAATGGGAATTGTGATATTATTCTCAATTGGTTTTTCTGGAATTTCTGTAATGGTGGCAGCTGCTGCAAAATCTCAAGAAACATTTTGGGGAATAATCAATTTTCTTGGAATGCCCTTATTCTTGCTTAGTCCTGCACTTTTTCCACTTGAATTAATGCCTGATTGGCTTGCGTCAGTTGCAGCCTTTAATCCGGTAAGTTATACTGTTATTCTTGTTAGAGAGATGATGTCTGGATACGTGAATAGTCTTTCAGCGATGACCAGTATTGCCGTTTTAGGAATATTTAGTGTGGTCATGATTGGTCTTGCAAGTTATGTATTCACCCGTGATGTCAACAAACCATTCTAAATCGTGAATTTTCCAAATAATTATTTAAATTCACTAGTTCATTGACTGAAAAGTTACTTCATTTTTGACAAGAATTGTAAAAAATACTCACATGGTTGATCTTGAGGGGATTTTTAGAGCATTTTTTGTTGCATCTACAGATATTACTAGTCTTAGCATTAACTGTATCACTAGCAGGTATATCATATATTGAAAATGTTAACGCTGCAAGTGGTCATGATTTTGAATCTCAATGGGGAAAAGCAGGAATTTTCAAATCTGGTTTCTTCTTAAGTCCTCAACATCTGGCATTTGATTCAGAAAATAATGTATATGTAACTGATCTTGGAAATTCACGTGTTCAAAAATTTGATTCTGCTGGAAATTTTCTTAACGAGTGGGGAAATCGAGGAACTAACTCTGGAGAGTTTGGACATCCAACAGGAATTGGAGTCTCTGATGAATTTGTATTTGTAGTTGATAACAAAAATCATAATATTCAAAAATTCACTCTTGATGGAGAATTTATTTCAAAATGGGGGGGATTTGGAAAAGATAATGGAACTTTCAAATCTCCACGTGGAATAACTGTCTCTAATGATGACTTAGTTTACATTGTTGATTCTGGTAATGCCAGAATTCAAAAATTCACTCTTGATGGAGAATACGTTTCACAATTTGGACAAAGCGGAAAAAAGGGTGGTAATTTCGTTACTCCTGTAGACATTGCAATTAATTCTGATAAAATCTATGTAACAGATCCAAATCAAAACAAAATAGTTGTATTTGATCTAGAAGGAAATTTCCAAAAAACATTCAATGATAGTGTAGGTGGCTATTCTGTTTATCCTGAAGGAATAGCTTTTGATGAGGAAAATAATTTCTACATTGTTGATTATAGAAATAATCGAGTAATTCATTACAATGAATTTGGTAATGTATTATCCATGTTTGGTCAAATGGGAAATGATAATGGAAATTTCAAATTCCCAAAAGATGTGGCAATCTCAAATGATGGATATCTTTTTGTTACTGACACACAGGGTCATCGTATTCAAAAATTCTCTACACCTCTAGTTCAAAAATCTGAAATAATTGAAGAAAAACAAACACTTCAAGCAGAAACTGAACCTCAATCTGAAAACGTTGAAGATGTAAAATCTACATTACAACCTGTGATTCCTATTCCTAATGATTTTCAAAAACCAACCATTTTGGTTCCTGAAGATATCTTGGTAGAAGCATCTGGACCATTAACCACCATAAATATCGGTGAGGCTATGGCTACTGATGAGAGTGGAATTTACTCTTTATCTAATAATGCTCCATCATCATTCCCTCTAGGCATTAATACTATAATTTGGACTGCTGTTGACGGTGCTGGAAATATGGCAATTGCTTCTCAAACCATCACAATTCAAGATACAACATCTCCAAAAATCTCTTCTATAGATAATATTTCTCTTGAGGCCAGATCATCAACTCAAAATCTTGTAACCTTGACCATACCTGATATTACTGACGAAGTTGGAGTAATGTCCATCACTAACGATGCACCCGAAGTATTCCCACTTGGTGAAACAATAGTAACTTGGACTGCAACTGATGTTATAGGTAATGTTTCCACTGTTAGTCACTCAATCATATTGATTGATACTACTGTTCCTCGTATTGCATTTTCTGAAGATCAAATTGTTGAAGGATCTAGTTTAGATCA
>CABXGK010000043.1 GCA_902511735.1 uncultured marine group I thaumarchaeote | reverse complement strand
TGAAATTAGAAAATAATGTTAGCAATTTTTGATGTTGAGGGTGTATTGTATGATGCAGAATATCTGCCAATTCTTGCTGAAAAAGTAAACAAAGAAGATGAAATCTGGGATATAACAAAAAAAGGTATTGAAGGTTCAATAAATTGGGAAGAAGGACTAACCAGAAGAGTTGAACTTTTGAAAGGTATTGATTTTGAGACTTGTAAACAAGTTGCTGACTCTTTACCAATAATGCCTGGAGCACAACAAGCCTGTAAAACTCTAAAAGATGCAGGATGGAAAATAATGGCTGTATCTGGAGGATTTACTATAATGACTGATAGATTAAAAGAAGAATTGAATCTTGATCATGTATACACCAATGAATTAATTTTCAAAGATGGAAAACTTGATGGTGTAACAATTAATGTTGATTCTGACAAAGCAAAATCTGCTCGTGTAAAAATTGAAGAATGGAATATTCCTAAAGAAGAAATTGTAGTTATTGTTGATGGTGCTAATGATATAAAATTATTTGATATTTCTAATCTTGGAATTGCATATCGTGCACAAGATTTAGTAAAAAACCTCGCAACCACTAATTTGGAAGAAAAAGATCTCGCAAAAATAATTCCTATAATTAATGAGCATTATTCCATAGAACTCCCTATTCCTATATCGTCCTAAGATTGAAAAAATTAATTATAACAAACTTTTCTATTAGTCATTGAGCCTACAAATAATCCCTGTTCATTTAAAAAATGATATACAGCCAGCAGATGATCTTGCTGATCTCTTACTATCTTCTTCTAAAACATCTCTTGAAAATGGTGATGTTTTAGTAATTTCACAAAAAATCATATCAAAACATGAAGGACGAGTTGTAAACTTGGATTCTATAATTCCATCTGAATTGTCTATTGGTATAGCATCTGCATATGGTAAGGATCCAAAATTAGTTCAAGCCATTTTATCTGAATCCGAACGAATTGTTAGAATGGAACATGGAGTAATAATTGTTCAAACAACTCATGGTTTTATCTGTGCAAATGCAGGAATTGATGAAAGTAATGTAGAAAATGGCTACGCAACATTACTTCCAAAAGATTCTGATGAATCTGCAGAAAAAATACGATTAAAAATTTTACAACAAACTGGAAAAAAGGTGGCTGTAATAATTTCTGATACTTTTGGCCGTCCTTTTAGAATGGGACAAACTGATCATGCAATTGGGGTATGTGGAATTGATACTATTTTACATTATGAAGGAACTCCTGACACATTTGGAAAAATTTTACGAGTTACTGCAACTGCAATAGTTGATGAACTTTGTTCTGCAGCAGAACTTGTAATGGGTAAAACTAAAAAATGCCCTGCAGCAATAATCAAAAATTTTGAATTTAAAGAAAATACTGGAAATATCCAAAGTATACTTCGTTCAGAAAAAGAAGATCTATTCAGATAATTAATAAAAGTAAAGTTTTACACAAAATATGATATGCTTAGAAGTGAACTCCATTGTCATAATGTATTTTCTAATGGAAATGTAGGTGAACTTGAACCTCCTTTTGATTGTAATGTCACAATTAATGAGCAACTAGAAAAATCCTTGAATTCTAAATTAGATGTATTATTTGTAACAAACCATAACACGTTGGATGGATTTAAACAAATTACTGATTACAAAAACAACCATGAAAAATTTTCAAATCTAAAAGTATACCCTGCTGTTGAAATAACTACTGACAAAGAAGCACATGTTCTGGTTTATGGCTTACAAGAAGAAATCAAATCATCTCAAAGCATTGATGAAATTATCGATGCTGCAAAATCACAAGATGCAGTAACAATTGCCCCTCATCCGTTTAGTTTGATTGATGCTCTTCGTGATGATTCGTTAAAATGTGATTTATTTGAGGTTTTTAACAGCTCAAATATTGATATCCATTCAAATAAAAAAGCAGAAATTTTTGCCAAAGAAAACAATCTCTTTACAATAGCTGGAAGTGATTCTCATGTTGCATCGACTATTGGTCGATGTACTAATCTGATAAATTCAGAAAATAATCTTGACGATATACTGTATGCAATGAAAAAAGGTAAAATCTCAATTGAAAAAATGGAATATGTAACTTCACATGAGGTTTTAGAACACATTCAATACAAAATTGAAAATTCTAAAGAGTACATAGACGGATATGTGAAGGAATTCTATCCAAAATATTTCTGGTTATTCAATTCAATGTACAAATATTACATGTATACCAAAAAATCATTTATTTGGACTATTGCGTTTAAGCTTGCCCTATTTGGATTAAGACGAATTTCTTATAAAATAAATTTTGAAGGTTATGATCCTTATGCATTTAGAACTCGTGATATACCGACAATTACTAAAATGATAATTTAGTCTCTCTAGGCAAAGCTAAAAAGAATTAGATTTAATATAGATGTAAATTTTTTCTATAGTATAAAATGTCAGAACCACAAAAAACGCTAGATGTTCGAGGATTATATTGTCCATCTCCTGCAATGCAAACTGTAGTTGAATTATCAAAAATGCAAGTTGGTCAAATACTTCTTGTACTAGCTGACGATCCTGCAGCTGAAGATGATATTACTGATTTATGTAGAACACGTGGACATGAACTTGTACAATTAAATAAAAATGGTGCCGACTTAGAATTCACAATTAAAAAAATCAAATAATTTTAATTTTGTTCTGACAAATACTTGTCCACATCTATTGCTGACATACATCCAAATCCTGCAGCAGTAACTGCTTGTCTGTATCTGTGGTCATGTACATCTCCGGCAGTGAATACTCCTCTCACACTTGTTTGTGTATTTTCTTTTTGGATGATGTATCCATTTTCATCCATTTCTAATTGGTTTTTGAATAAATCTGTGTTTGGTTCATGACCTATTGCAACAAAAACTCCTCCCATTTCTAATGTCTTGTTCTCTCCAGTTTTTGTATCTTTTAGAATTATTTGTTGAACTTTTTGGTCTCCTTTAATATCCTCAATTACGCTATTCCAATGAACCTCTATATTCTCGTTACTTAGTGCACGATCTTGCATAATCTTGCTTGCTCTAAACTCATCCCGTCTGTGAATAATGTGAACCTTTGAAGCAAATTTTGTAAGAAATGTTGCTTCTTCCATACAAGTATCTCCTCCTCCCACAACTGCGATGTCTTGGTTTCTGAAAAATGCGCCGTCACATGTTGCACAATACGAAACACCTTTTCCACTGAATGTTTGTTCTCCTTCAATGCCAATTTTTCTTGGAGTTGCACCTGTACAAACTATCACGGCTTTTGCTTCATATTCTTCTGAACCTGTTAACACTTTGAATGGTTTTGCACGAAAATCAACATTTACAACTACATCATCCATAATTGTAGTTTTCATTCTTTCAGCTTGTTTTCTCATTGTTAACATCAGTTCTGGTCCCATAACGCCGTCTTCAAAACCTGGATAATTTTCTACATCTGTTGTATTCATTAATTGTCCGCCAGGCA
>CABXGK010000042.1 GCA_902511735.1 uncultured marine group I thaumarchaeote | reverse complement strand
AGGATTCAACAAGAAAAGTTCCGCATCAAACGAGGCTGCCATCAAGTACTTTTTGTTTGGAGCACTATCTTCTGGAATTATAATTTACGGTATCTCATTAGCATATGGAATCACCGGTTCTACAAACATTGGTGATGTTATTTACGGATTTGCAAACCTATCTCCAGACATGCTTCCAATTGGCTTACTTGCTATTGGAATGTTTATTGCTGGATTTGGATTCAAAATGGGACTTGTTCCATTCCACATGTGGCTTCCAGATACATATGAAGGCGCACCAACACCAATCACAGCATTACTCGCAGCAGGAACCAAAAAAGCAGGATTTGCTGCTGCATTAAGAGTTGTAATTATGGGTGCTGCGGCGCTAAACCTTGACTGGACATTGGCACTTGGCGTAATTGCCATAATGACTATGACTATTGGTAACGTTGCAGCAATCATGCAAAAGAATCTCACAAGAATGCTTGCATACTCTAGTATTGGTCATGCAGGTTACATCTTAATTGGTATCTCACTTGCACCGTTCAGCGGATTAGGATTACAGGCATCATTATTCCACATTCTAAATCATGCTGTAATGAAAGGTGCAGCATTTATCGCAATAGCAGGAATTGTCACAACACTTGGAATTGTACATTTGGATAAAATCAAGGGACTTGGCAGAAAAATGCCAATTACTGCATTTGGTCTTGTTATCTCATTACTTGCTTTAGCTGGTGTACCGCCACTTAATGGATTCTGGAGTAAGCTTATGCTGTTTGGTTCTGCTATTGATGCAACAAGCGTTGTTTGGTGGGCTCCATGGCTTGCAATTGCTGGAGTTCTCAACAGTGCATTATCTCTAGCATACTATGGTTGGATTATACGAAAGATGTACTTTGAAGGTGAAACAGAAAAACGTGTCAAAGAACCTGCATCAATTGTAGGTGTAATGATATTTTCTGTAATATTCATGGTAACAATTGGTGTATACCCAGAACCAATAATACAATTTGTAGAAATGATTACGCCTTCAATGACTGCAGTTATGCCTTAAAATCTGTGAAACTTACTAACTCTTCCAAGTTGTGTTTTGAATCAGAATCTTTTACCTTTCTAAGACTCTCTGATGCTTTTCCTGCATAAGATTTCAACAACTCTTCCATCTTGTTGAATACAACTCTAGGATCTGAACTCTTCTTAACTAGTAAATTAAATAATTTATCTTCATTTTTCCAATCCATCAAGTCGTCTTTAATCTGATATGCAATTCCTATGTTTTTTCCATATTCGGCTAATCCTGAAATTTCATCTTCACTTCCTCCGCCAATTACTGCTCCAAGTTTTGCTGCCATCTCAAATGCAGTTGCAGTTTTGTAATCCATTACCTTGATGTAATCTTCAAATGTTACATCCTCGCTTTCTTCTAACTTTCCTTCTAAAACTTCTCCCTCACTCATTAACATGGCAGCTGTTGCTAAATCTTTTGTAACTCGTGCCTTGTCCAATCTTGAAGAAATGTTTAGAATTAATCCCAAAACAAAGTCTCCTGTTAGAACACTTGTGTTGTAACCATATTTGATGTGGAAAGGATCTTTGTGTCTTCTTTGAGTTTCATTATCTATGATATCATCATGAATGACTGATTCTGTATGGAGTAATTCGATTGCACATGCTCCTGCGTATACATTATCGTCAATTTCTCCAACAGATTCGGCAGCCAATAATGTGATTATTGGTCTAATTCGTTTTCCTCCCTCTAATGCATATTTTAGAGGCTCACAAAACTCTGATTCTGAATACAACTCTAATTCTTTGTCTAATGCAGAATCAATCTTTTCGATATACTTGCTGTAAACTTCCAAAAGTGGATTAATCTCTATATTTTTTCTGTCCAAAAATTATCTAATCAAAATTTTCTGAAATAACATATTAAACTTTAGAATTGTATGCTCCCGTCGGGCTTTAGTACATGAGTGTTAAGCCCTCTTATAAGTAAAAACTATCAAAAATCAAAATTTTATCAAAACTTTACTATTACTACAATGATTCTCATTATTGGGAAAATTATCAGATCGAAATATCATCGGAATGACTGATGGGTTATTTTCTGCTACGTTAGGTGATGCACATGAACATATTGTTTTAGGAATATTGATTAGACTTGGATTAGAAGTTGGAAAAGTAGATGTAAGCTCAACTCCTTATGATCTGATAATTCGACCTTACAAAAACCCTAAAACTAAATCATCATCATTTATTCGTGCACAAATAAAAACCGTAAAAACCTCATTATCTTTTTCAGGAGGTTCACGAGGTGGAATTGACAGAGAATACAAATCTAATGTAAAAACATACACGTATTCTTCTAAAGATACGGATGTTGTAATCGGTATTGATAGGAGTACACTTGATCTATATGTTGTACCAATTAAGATTGTTGAAAAATGTAATCAAAAATCACTAGCAGCTTCTAAACTAAAAATATTCTTGAATAATTGGGATATATTCCTTAATTGGAATCCTTCCTATCTGGAAGCACTCACCAAAAAATTCAATTGTTAACTTTTGATGAACCAAAAAAACATCATTGTGTTTATACATTAGAGGATAATTATTTCCATAGTGGATTCAAAACTTAAAACAATTTCTCTTTTTTCTGGATGTGGAGGAATGGATCTAGGATTCTCTTTAGAGGGATTTGAAATAATTTATGCACTTGATCATGATTTCACGTCCATAGAATCTCATCGTAAAAATTTTCAAGGAATTGCCGTTAACAAAGATATTGTTGAAATTGATTTTTCCACCGTACCTGATTGTGATGTCATAATTGGAGGATTTCCATGTCAGGATTTTTCAGTAATATGGAAGAGACCTGGAATTAACGGTCAAAGAGGAGATCTTTATAGACATTTTGTTAGAGCGGTTTTAGAAAAACAACCAAAAATTTTTGTGGCTGAAAATGTAAAAGGTCTTCTATCTGCTAACAAAGGTAATGCGATTTTAAAAATTAAACGAGATTTTGAGAGTTTAGGATACAAACTCAACACTCAAGTTTATAATTTTGTAGAGTATGGAGTTCCTCAAATGCGTGAAAGATTAATTATTGTTGGAATAAGAAATGATCTTAAAGAAAGTTTTATTCCTCCAAAGCCAACACATGGACCAAATAGAAAATTTAGATTTTCTACTGTGGGTGATAGTCTCAAAAATGTTGAAAAAGTTAAACTGAATAATAATAAAATGAAGATCCAAGAAAAGACACGAAAGCGATTAGAATTAATTCCTCCAGGTGGAAATTTTAATTCTATTCCAAAATCATCTCCATACTATGTTAAAGGTTTGATAAGTCATGTTTATAGAAGATTACATAAAGACAAACCATCTTATACAATAATTGCATCAGGAGGTGGTGGAACATGGACGTATCATCATGCTGAACCAAGACCACTTACTAATCGTGAACGTGCAAGACTACAAACATTTCCTGATTCATTTGAATTCATTGGAAATAATTCTGAAATTAGAAGACAAATTGGAAATGCAGTACCTCCTGAAGGTATTAGGCCAATTGCTAAAAATATTAAAAA
>CABXGK010000041.1 GCA_902511735.1 uncultured marine group I thaumarchaeote | reverse complement strand
TGCAAAAGATCATGGATTGAAAATTAGATTTACAGTAGAAGATGGTAGTAGAGCAGATCCAGAATTTTTATTAAAATTATGTAGAGAAATTGAGGATGCGGGTGTAGATAGAATTAGTTTACCAGATACTGTTGGAATAATGAGACCAATTGGAATGTATAATTTTGTTAAAAGAGTTCGTTCTGAAATAAAAACACCACTTGATGTTCATGTACATAATGATATTGGATTTGCACTAGCAAATGCATTTTCAGCATGTGATGCAGGAGTTGATCAAATTCATACAACAATTGATGGAATTGGTGAAAGAACAGGAATCCCAGCATTAGCTGAAGTGGCAGTAGCCTTGACATATCTTTTCAAATCTCCAAATGATTTTAGATTAGATATGCTAGCAGATCTTTCAAGACTCATCGAACAATACACCACAATTCAGCCATACGATTCAAAACCAATTGTTGGCTCATCAGCATACAAGCATAAAGCAGGAACGCATTTGGCCGCGATACTAAACAATCCAGCGGCCTATGAACCAATACCACCACGAGTAGTTGGAAATAGAAGAAAAATAGTATTTGGAGAATTAGCAGGTAAAACAGGTGCAGGATACCTCATGTCATTATTAGGAATTAGCAGAGATCCTGAAACTGCAAAAAAGGTTGCAGCTGGGTTAAAAAATCTCAGAATGGGAGATGTTTTAGAGATTCCATTAGAGGACCGCCTTGAACGGAAAATAATTAAGGATGAAAAAAAAGAGGAAAAATAGGTAAAAATGACAAATTGTCCTGAATGTGATGCAAACATAGGTATTCCTGACGATGCAGTAGAAGGCGAAATTGTCACCTGTCCAGATTGCGGCGCAAGTTTTGAACTTAGCAAAGCATCCGAAGGTTTTGAGCTAAAACCAGCTCAGACAGTCGGAGAGGATTGGGGACAGTGACCAGCAAAATTTCAATCCTTTACGATACAATCCGTCTTGAAGAAAAATTACTAATTGAATCTGCAAAGAAAAATGATATCACAGTAGACATGGTAGATTGTAAAAAATTGTTTTTGGATCTGAATGAGGAAAATTGCTTAGATGGACCAGTACTGCAAAGATGTGTTAGTTATTACAGGAACTTACACTCAACTGCAGCTCTTGAAGGACAAGGTGCAAAAGTAGTAAATTGTTTGAATACAGGTATCTTTGCAGGAAATAAACTATTCACACATATGTTATTACAAAAGGCAGGAGTCCCAACTCCAGACGCTACAGTTGCATTCTCAAAAGATTCTGCACTAGAGGCATTAGAAAAACATGGATTTCCAAAAATTATCAAACCAACAGTAGGTAGTTGGGGAAGAATGGTTTCCAAACTAAATGATATGGATGCAGCTGAAGGAATTATAGAAGGAAGAGAGGCAATGTATCCAATACATCACATTCATTTTCTAGAAGAGTTTGTGCAACGTCCACCACGAGACATTCGTGTAATTGTCATAGGTGATAATGTTGCAGCTGGCATATACAGAAATTCAGGTGACGGAAATTGGAAAACAAATACACATTTGGGAGGTTCAGCAGAAACTTGCAAGATTACTAATGAGTTAGAAGACATATGCATTAAAGCAAAAGATGCAGTGTTTGGTGATATTGTAGGTATTGACCTAATGGAAAGTAATGAGAAGGGAATGGTTGTACATGAGATAAACAATACAACTGAATTTAGAAATGTAGTTAGGGTTACAGGCGTAGATATACCAAAATTAATGTTAGAACATGTAAAGGGGTTAGCATAATGGATGGACATTTAGAAACTTCCAGATATGCGATTAAAACATTAGAAAAAGCATTGCGAATCTATACACCATCGTTAAGTGAAAAAGCATTAGCTGATTTTCTTGCTGATAGATGTGACGATTTAGGGTTTAAAGATATCCATCAAGATGAAGTTGGAAATTTGATTGCAACAAAAGGTTCTGGAGAACCAAAGATAATGTTATGTGGACATATGGATGTGGTTCCAGGAAAAATCAAGGTAAGGATTGAAGGAGACATGTTACATGGCAGAGGCGCATCAGATGCAAAAGCCCCACTAATTGCAATGTTATTTGCTGCTGCAAGTATAGGAGAAAATGAAGGTACAGTGACATTTGTTGGAGCAGTTGATGAAGAAGGTAATGCCACAGGAATAAAAAATTTGGTGAAAAATCTACCTGATGTGGATTATGCAATTTTTGGAGAACCAAGCAGTATTCAAAAAGTGACAATTGCCTACAAAGGTCGATTGGCAATTAATCTCAGAGTAAATGTGAAAGATAGTGCCCATGCAAGTGCTCCATGGCTAGCAAAAAATGCAATAGAAGAGATATCATCAGTTGCTACAGAATTAAAAAATGCGTTAGAAGGTGATTTCAGAAAAAACTTACGCAATAGTAGCATCTAGAATTGGAAAGAACAATCAGAAAATAATTTCAGGACACATATCTAATTTGATTGGAAAAGAATTTGGTGATTCTCCACATAGTATAATCATACCTGGAAGATTACATTTTACAGAATCAGATGCGGTCAAAATGGTTACAGAGTGTTTGGACGAACCAATTGATAACTCATTAGATATCAAAAGTATTTCTGAACAGATGATTGAAAAATATGTTCCAATGGTAAGAGAGGCGTTAGAGGAAATTAGACCACATTATGAGAATCTTAAAGAATACGATGATGTTTTGATAAATGCAAAATTGTACATTGATGATGCAGAAAATTTTCTTAAAGAAGGGAAAAAGGAATATGCAGTGTTAAGCATAGGTTATGCAGATGGTTTAGTTGATGCACTACGCATTGCAAAAGGTTTTGACCCAAAAATGTGATAACGATGAGTTGAAATTGAACATGCATCAGGAAATAATATGAAAACATTATCAGAAATACAGAATTCTTCATCAAAGATTGTTTTAGCAGGAGGAGTTTTTGATATAATTCATCCAGGGCATATCAATACGTTAAATGCTGCAAAAGAATTAGGAGATGTGCTAGTTGTTGTTGTAGCCACAGACAAAACAGCTGTTAAAATGAAAAAACGTAAACCATTGCATAATGCTCAGTTAAGACAAGAATTAGTTTCATCATTAAACATGGTAGATTTATGCATAATTGGAAATGATGAAGATATTTTTAAGACTGTAGATTTGGTGAAGCCGCAAATAATTGCATTAGGCTATGATCAAACTCATCAAGAGAAATTCATTACAGAAGGATGCAAAAAAATTAACTTGGATATTAAAGTGGCCAGATTGGAATCTCCAAGACCTGAAACTTCAAGTTCAACAATTGAAAAAGAATATGGAAAAGATATTCACGGCCTTTAAGAAAGATTATCTAAAATTTCAATTTTTACTCTAGTATTTGATTTTTCAGAAATTTTTAGTGCTTTTCGAATATTATTTTTTGAAATAAATTCAACAATGGTTGGATCATGATGAGTTCGTTCCAATAAGATTAATTCACAATCAACTTTGTTGTTTATTTTTGATTTGAAACATTTTACCCATCCAAATGTCCTTTTACCATCAGAAAATGGATTTATCTTCGTTCCATCATAGTTTGACAATTGTGCAATTGCTTCAGAGAATTTTTTTTCTTTAATCTGTACGTTTAAAGTTCCAGGGTATGGAGTATAACCTAATTTTGATTTGAATTGTTTTGTGTAGCCCTTCATTGACATATAGTATGCTCCCTCACCCATTCCAGAAGTTATGGTACCAGTGAAAGTAAGAGAGGTAGGAGATTTGGATATTGATTTTGATAAAAGATTATGAAGTGTAGATAACTCAAGAAATCCCTTATTAGAAATTTTTATTGATTGATTTCGTCCAGATTGAATTCGTTCAATGAATCCACCAGATTCTAATTCTTTTAGATGTAAAGATGCAGATTGCTGAGATTTTCCTATTTCGTTTCCAAGAGAGGTGGTTGTAATATTGACAAAATTATATTTTCCACCTTTGGATAAAATGTGTGCTAAAGTTAGAAGATGTTGTGTTTTTAGATCAGTCATCAATTAGATGCTATACCAAGTTCTCTAAATGTTTTTAATGATACACCATCAGAGTCTGATAATTTTGCGGTTCTGTGACCAATAATATTTTCAACACCAGCTGCTTTTGCAGCTTCTACTAGTCTTTGAGTGATTATTCCATCTAAGATAAGATATTTTATTCCAGATTGA
>CABXGK010000040.1 GCA_902511735.1 uncultured marine group I thaumarchaeote | reverse complement strand
AGTTGTAGGATTAAATGGATTTGATTGCGAAATGGCATCAGGTGCATCTGTAGCAGGTATAAAAAAATTAAAAGATAAAGGAATCATCAAAAAAGATGATAAAGTAATAGGAATTTTAACAGGACGACAAAAAGAACCATTACTTCCAATTGATTATCATAATGATCCTGCAAACAAATTTGCAAGACCGCCAAAAAATTAGGCGCAAATTATACAAAATCAATTTTACTTAATCTCAAGGGTTTAATAGCATCCATATCTAATTTAGATTTATCTGAAAATGTGGTGTAACTACAATATATGATATGCAAGGTTCATTTCAATAAAATAAAATTATTAGAGGTTATCAAATGCAATTAGAATTTGAAATACCATTACTGGTAGTTTTGATTGGACTTTCTGGTTTCTTTAGTGGATTAGAAGTAGCTCTAGTCGGAGTTAGAATGTCAAAGATTGAACAAATGGTAAAAGATAAAGTAAAAGGATCAGCATCATTACTGAAATTAAAAAGAAACCCTAGCCGCATGATGGCCAGTGTAAATTTAGGAAATAATTTAGTAAATGTTGCATCAACCGCAATTGCAACAGATATTGCATTGAAAATATTTGGAAATGATGGATTAGCAATTGTAATTGGTATAATGACATTTTTGATATTGGTGTTTGGAGAAATTACTCCAAAAACATATTGTAATGCAAACGCATCCAAAATCGCTGCAAGATATAGTAGAGTATTGTTAGTATTTAGCTATTCATTTTATCCAATAGTTAGAATTTTAGAAGCAATAACTAAAGGAATTATTCGTCTAACAGGAAGTAGCGATAATCCTCCAGGACTAACAGAAGACGAAATTAAAGGAGTTATTGATCAAGGATTAAAAGATAAAGCCATAGAAAAACAGGAAAGTGAACTAGTTCACGGAGCATTAGATTTTGATGACATAGTAATTCGTTCAGTTATGACACCAAGAACAAAGATGTTTACATTGAATTCAAAAAAAATGTTGTTTGAGGCATTGCCTGAAATTAATAACAGTGGATTTTCAAGAATTCCTGTTTTTTCAGAAAAGAGTGATAATATTACAGGAATTGTACATGTCAGAGATGTTTTGAAATCATTAGAACATGATGAAAAAGTGGTATCTCTTGAAAGTATAATGAGAGAACCAATTTTTGTATCACAAGAAAAACGTGTTAGTGATTTACTAAAAGAAATGCAGGGACGACAAACACACATGGCTATCGTAGTAGATGAATTTGGAGGAGTAGAAGGATGCGTCACATTAGAGGATTTACTTGAAGAAATTGTTGGAGAAATACATGATGAAAAAGATAGAGTTCAACAGATATTTCAAAGTGAAGGAAATGATGCAATTCTAACAAACGGAGACATTGAGATAGATAAAATTAATGAAATTTTTAAAACTAACATTCCAGAAGGAGATGACTATTCAAGATTAAACGGATTATTACATGAAAAATTACGAGACATACCTAAAGAAGGAGATAAAATCGAAATAGAATCCTTAAGGATTATGATAGAAAAAGTTTCAAAAAATAAACCAGATAAAATCAGAATTGAAAAAATAAAATAATTATTCTTTACTGAAATTGGATTCCAAAAGTCTTTTTTTCTCAGACATGTTGAATAATTTTTCAGTATGTTTTACTGCTTCCTCATGTGACTTTTCAAATAACATTGCTTGTAACAACATGTGGTTTTCAGGAATAACAATTCCAGTTTGATCATCAGAATACATTATTTGTATTGTATCATCAATTTTTTGTGTCATGTTAGCATGTATGTGAATCATATTTGTATCCTTGAAACTAAAATTCAATTTTTCTGCAAAATCTCTAATATCTTTTGTTCCCTTTGCAGTCCACAAGGTTGCAATCCCATATTCATTTTTGAATATATTGTGTATATCATCAACAGAAGGAGTATTTTCTTTAAATCGTATATCCATTATATGCAAATGCATTTGTCTAGTAGGAACTTTGATTGCACGAACAAACAAAGGAGCATCTTTTCCAAAATATGATTTTACATCTTCACCATGATGTGGGCTTTGCGTCAATTCAATTGTATCAGTTACAGATTCATCTGTTTGATCAAGATCAGCCCATCTTCTTACTAGTGTAACATCAAATCTTTTAATGGAATTTTCAAAGTTTTTTCGTAATGGTTCTAAAATTTTACCCATTCCGGTAACATTACAACTACCTTGCATAACATGTTTTTTTCCAATAGCATCTGCATAATTTACTTTTGAATTAAATAGTAAATCTGAAACTGCATTTTCACCTTCTATTGTTTCACCACCTTGATAAATTGACAAAATATCTCGAGGTTCATAAAATAATTTTTTATTTTTGAAACCTATTCCGCCAGGAGATGCATCAATTACCAAATCCGATTCATCTAAGGCAGTTTCTATATTTCCAGTTATAGTAAAATCAGAAAATGCGTTTTGGTTTTTTTCTGGAACATACACCTTAAACCCTCTATCTATTGCTTCACTTACTTTAGAATCTGGAGAGTATTTTCCAACTCCAACTACCTCAATTTCCGGATCATCTTTTATGAACTGGATTATACGACTGCCAATTGAACCATAACCATTGACAAAGACTTTCTTCATCAATATGGTTAGAGAATCCAGTCTTTTATAATTAATGGAAGGATTAAATCACATGATTTTGCCCTTTTTTTGTGGAAACAAAAGATGTTGATAAAGATTTTACATTTTCAATAGAAGGAAAAGAGTATACAATTTCAGAAAAAAAAGATGTCATTAAAGAAAATAAAAAACAGACACTCCATGTACCTTCATTAACTATAGGTGCAATAATTTCAGGCATATGTATTGCAATTGTAGTATTTGGGGTTGGAGATTTATCTGAATCATCTGGACCATTGATAGAAAAACAATTAGCTGAGGAACAAATCAAACCTACACAAATTTCAATGGGGACATTTTTTGAAAACGGATCACCAATACTTGGAAATGAAAATGCAGAAATTACTTTAGTTGAATTTGGAGATTATCAATGTCACTTTTGTAATGTACATTTTCATAATACCGAACATCAAATTTTTGAAAAATATGTAATGACAGGGAAAGTTAATGTTATTTTCAAAGATTATACAATCATTGGTCAAGATTCACTAAGAGCATCACATGCTGCACACTGTGCATCAGAACAAGGTAAGTTCTGGGAATATCACAATACATTATTTAATAATTGGAGTGGAGAAAATAATGGATGGGCAAGTAGTGATAATCTTTTAAGATTTGCAGAACAAATCGAATTAGACATAGATGAATTTATTCAATGTAATATAGATGAGCGATATGCACAAAAAATTAATGCAAGTAACTCTGATGCACAAAAATTAGGAATAACAGGAACCCCTGCATTTTATGTAATTTCATCAAATAGTAATCAAGTTCAAACAATATCTGGCGCCCAACCATACGAAGTGTTTGAAAAAATATTCAATTCTATGCTTGAAAATTAGAAAATTTGAAATAGTATTAATTAGATCGCTATAAAATTCATCACTACGTAAATCATATTTACTCTAGAAATCTTATATACCCACATCATGAGGCATAGCTGATGGCCGCAGGAATAGATGACATTGCAATTTACATTCCTAGATTGTTTATGGATGCAGGAGACTTTGCAGAAGCAAGAGGCCTCGACCCACAAAAACTTGTTAAAGGATTAGGAGTTTCAAAAATGGCAATTGTAGATTCAAATCAAGACCCTGCATGTTTAGCTGCAAATGCATGTTTGAAAATTATGCAGAAAAATAAATTATCGCCAGAAGAAATTGGACGATTGTATGTAGCAACAGAATCATCATTTGACGAATCAAAAGCAATGAATTCGTATGTAATTGGAATGTTAGAACAAGTTTACGGTGCAGGTTCATTTCAGCATTGTGGAGGAATTGAATGTAAATTTGCATGTGTTAGTGGCTCTTATGCACTATATGATAATACAAATTGGATACGTGCAGGAGAATCAGAGGACAAATACGCATTAGTAGTTGTATCGGATATTGCAAAATATGATTTAGGCTCTAGTGGAGAGATGACCCAAGGTGGAGGAGCAGTTGCAATGTTGCTAAACGATTCACCAAGACTTTTAGAATTTGATCCTAAAGTTACATCTACATCAATTAAAAACGAATATGACTTTTACAGACCATTTGGAAAAGAAACTCCAATTGTTCATGGACAATATTCTAATTTGTTATACTTGATTCAAGTAAAAAATGCATTAAATGATTATAAAAGAAAGGCACTCAAAACAGGATTAATAGATATGAAAGAAGGGCAAAGTATGTTAGATCATATAGATTATTTCAACATGCATTTACCATATAGTAACATGGGTAAAAAGGCATTAGCATATCTAGTAAGACATGAATTAAGAAACACACCAAAATGGAAAGAAGTTATTGCAGAAGTAGGTATGGAAGAACCAGTACCTAAAGATCCTCGTGGAACAATTGAATCTATAATTTCAGATTCAGAATTTATGACAAAAGATAGTGAATTTACAAAAAGATTTGCAAAAACCAACACATACCAAGAAATCTATGAAAACAAGGTTGCAAGTTCACTAATTGCATCAAAAAGTATTGGAAATCTCTATACAGCATCACTATATCTCGGATTTAGAAGTTGTTTAGAATATGAATTTCAAAAAGGTGTTAGTTTAGAAGGAA
>CABXGK010000039.1 GCA_902511735.1 uncultured marine group I thaumarchaeote | reverse complement strand
TATCAAAAAACCAAATTTTTTTATTGTTGGACATACAAGATCAGGCACAACATCATTAAAAGAAGAACTAAACCAACATCCCGACATTCATCTCTATTATCCAGAATCATGGCAAAAGCCTAATGGTCCATTTGGTTTTGAAACAGATTTTGAAAATGAAGAAGAATTTCTTGAAGTTTTTAAAGATGTTAAAGAAAAACGAATTGGTCAAAAAGCGGGAGATTATCTTTCTTGTCCACAAGCTG
Organism: uncultured marine group I thaumarchaeote; assembly: GCA_902511735.1. GTDB lineage: Archaea > Thermoproteota > Nitrososphaeria > Nitrososphaerales > Nitrosopumilaceae > Nitrosopelagicus. Next base: position 4,588 of record CABXGK010000039.1, on the reverse strand, counting down.
CTGAAAGAATAAAAAAATTTAATCCTAATGCAAAAATAATGATGCTTTTAAGAAATCCAATTGATGTGATGTATTCATTACATTCTACTATGCTTTATCGTGAAACAATAGAAACTATTGAAAATTTTGATGAAGCATTGAAAATGGAAGAAGTAAGGAAGAAAAATTATGGCTACAAAGTAATACCTATGAAATATCATCCTCATATGCTTTATAGAGAAACAGTACGATATTCACAACAAGTTAAACGCTATTTTGATCTTTTTGGTCAAGAAAATGTTAAAGTGATAATTTTTGATGAATATATCAAAAACAAATCAGTTATCTTACGAGATATTTTCAAATTTTTAGATGTTGATGAAAATTTTGAAATAGAACATGTAAACACAAATGCTGGAAGGAAATATCGTAATAGAACAATCCATTCAGCTGTTATGAATAATAAATTTGGAATTAGAGGAGTATTAAGAAATATTCCGGGTATAGCAAATGCATATAGAAAAATTAACAATAGTGAATCTAAACGAAAACCACTTGATCCATTATTAAAAAAATCACTCCAAGAAGATATTAGAAAAGAAGTTGATGAGTTAAGTGCAATGTTAGGAAAAGATCTCAGTGTTTGGTATAAAAATTAAATAAATAATCATTAATTTTTAAATATTTTTTTTCTCCATGAAATTATGAATAAATAAACGGCACTTCCGGACATTCCAAGTACATATGAGTATGCTATTCCAATCTCTAACGAAAATTGAAATGAAATTAAAATTCCAATCACCATGATAAGAATTGAAATCACATGACCAATTGGAACATGAAAATTTTTCTCTTGTGCCAAAAAAGATGACATCAGCATTAAAGTAATTGCTCTTGGAATTGCTGCAAAACATAAGATCGGAATAAGTAATACCGCTTCAGTAAATTCAGGAAGAAAAATTGGAAGTAACTGTGGAAGAATAAATGCTCCAGCGAGACTTACAATTACCGATAATAGTATTGTAATCCCTTTAACTTTTAGTGTAGAATTTCCACGTGAATCTTCACTTAAAGTGTATTTTACAACTAATGATGGTAAGATGTACATTAAACCAATAATTTGGAGTGCTAAAAAATAATTTCCAAGAATAGATAATCCAAATAAAGGAAGTGTAAGAAGCTCATCTATATGATTTCTAGTGGTGGATACTAGATTAGACATATAATTTGAAAAAATTATTTTTTTCTTTTGTTTTATAATTTCAAAATTTGGTTTGCCTTGTTTTAGAATTTTAACTAGATGTTTCATGAAAATAAAATTGGATAATGCAAATCCAATTAAAATTCCCTCAAAACCAATAGTGTAAAATAATACTAATGATAATGAAACAAATAGTAATTTTTGTAAAATGTAAATTTTACTATGTTTGGAGAATAATTTTTTTCCAAGTAATTCTACTAAATATAAATTAATTATACTGGTGGATATCACTAATAATGACAAACCAATATCGTCAAACATAAAAAATAAAATTATTGCTCCAACGAGACTAGTAATTACAGAAATAAAGTATAGAGATGATTCAATTTTTAATCCTTTAGCAACATACACTTGCATCGTGAAAGGACCACCAAAGCTTGCAGCTACCGAAGTAATACCCATCATAGCTAAAAAATAACTTAGTTGACCATAATTTTCAGTTCCTAAAATTCCAGCTAGAAATAGCCAAAATACAGATGTAATTGCACCACCGATTACATTTCCTGTACCAATAGTTAAAATTCCAGAAAAAGCCTTGTTATTTTTTAATCCATCTCCAAACAATTAATCACCAAAAAAATTTTTGTTTTCTAGGATTTAACTCAAATGACTGAATCATCAATAACATAATCTTCTAAGGAACCCTTTGTACAAAAAATATTGATATCCTCAAGTTTTGAGTTTGGATATTTTTTCATCAAACCATCAATAGTTACAAGATTTATTTCATCATTAGCACCATCAATTTCAAAAATATTATAACCCTTGTTGATTAGTAATTTAAGATGAGCATCTGGTTCAAATCCATGAGTTCTAATTGCATTTGGCCACCATTCTTGTTGAATTTTCATATTGGGATTTTTTTCCAATAATGATTTCATTCCTTTAATCACTCGCGGTTCAGCTCCTGAAATATCCATTTTTAAAAAATTAATGCTATCTTTGAAATTAGTAAAATAATCATCCAAAGTTATTGATTCAATTTCAACAGCATTCTTAATTGTTACAGAATCAGTAAAATTTTCAGGTTTAAATAAAAAATTTTCAGTACTAGTACGGCCAGTCATGTATAAGGTAAGTTTTCCATTCTTATCAGAAACTGCTTTATTATGACATACAACATTTTTGTATCCATTCATATCAATATTTTTTTTTAATATTTCAAAATTTGTTGGGGAAGCTTCAAAAGCAAAAACTTTTCCTTCAGGACCAACAAGTTTTGCAAATAATACAGTATAATATCCAATATGAGCACCAATATCAATTACAACATCACCTTTCTTAATTTCATTTTTTACTAAATTAATTATGGTTTTTTCATGAGGAATTCCAGAAGATAACAATAAAGAATCATTTTCATCAAGAAAAATTTTATTGCCATCAATTTCAACAAATTCAGGATGTAGATTACGATTGATATAACGAGACGTTTTTCTAACTATTCCATATTTTGACATATTTGAGCCAATGAATAATTTTATTCCTTTTTTGTACAATGAAAAAAGAAATGTTTTCATAGTTAATCGGTAAGGCTCTCATATAATAAGCACTTTGTAAATAATTATCATTTTACGATTCAAAGTTAAATAAAATTTATAATCTAATTTTCATTCAATTTAATGTGAAAAAAAAAAATATATTTATTATAATTTTAGATTCAATAAGAGCAGACAAGTTTTTTGGTTTAGAAAAAACATCACAAATCCCCAATATTGATAAATTAATTCAAAGTGGAGTTTATTTTAAAAATACTATTGCCCCAGCAGATGGAACTTTGTTAGGATGGGCAGGCATTTTTTCAGGACAATATCCATTTAGAACCGGTGTTAAATTAAATGGTTTTTCCAAGATAAATAAAGAAATTCCAACATTATTCGATTTATTGAAAAAAAATGATTATAGTTTTTATGGACATTTACCAGAATTGGCTTCAAAAATTGGTTTATTTCCAAAATTTGAAAACAAAAATGTTTTTTTTAATAAATATACTAATTTTGAAGATGGATTAGGCGAAGAAATTGTTTCGGAACTGTCATCTAATTTAAAATCCCCTTGGTGTTATATCTTGCATTCATATGATATGCATTTTCCAATCAAGATTTCAGAAAGATTTGATCAAGAAGAATTTGGAAAAATTAAATATGATAGAGTGATGGCTTCAATAGATTTTTGGATTGGGAAATTCATAAAATGTATAAATTTTGAAGATACAGTATTAATTATCACAGCAGATCATGGAACACATATCAGTGAAGTATTAATTAATAATGAAACGGTTGATTTAGAAAAAGATGAAATGTTAAATTCTATGGCTCCAAAAATTGGAAAAATTATTCCTGAAAAACTTTTACCATTAAAAAGTAAATTATTTTTTGCATTAGAAAAAAAGCGAAAAAAACAAAAAGAAAAAAATATTTCAGACCTAAATTTAAAACCACATCAATTAAGACAAGTTATGTTTCAAAGAGGAAATCTTGATAAATTTTTATTTGATGAAAATGTTCATGTTCCATTATTGATTGTTGATTCAAAATTACCACATGATTTAAAAATTAATCAATTAGCAAGATCTATTGATATTTCACCAACAATTTTAGATATCATTCAGTCAGATTTTAATTTTGAAAATATTGATGGCAAAAGTCTAATGCCGGAAATTAATAATGAAACGGTTGATGAAAAATTTGCTTTTATTGATAATACACCACTGATTCAGAAAAAAGCTAATTTAGTTATAGGTATACGAACTTCAAAATTCAAATATTTTCGAGATGTGAACGATCCATCAAAACGTGTAAATTTATTTAATTTACAAGAAGATGAATTTGAAGAGAATAATATTGCAACAACAAGACCAGATATTGTGGAAAAAATGGAAAAATATATTTCAAAAATCAAATATACAGAAGATTTGGATTCAAAAATACCTAATAAAAAAGAGACAAAAATTATCAAAAATGAATTAAAGAAGTTAGGATACGACTAAACTATAAATTCAATTTATATTCTAATTATGTATTAAAGTTAAAATGAAACCAAACATAATTTTTGTTTTATTAGATGGTGCAAGATGGGATAGATTATCAAAATCAGAAGAATTTCAAAAAATCAGTATTGAGAAGTTCAGCAGTTTTTCCTGTCATAAAAAATAAAAATTATACTACTAAAATAAATTTTCTTGGGTATTGGTTAATTAAACGAAATATTCCTGAAGTTCACTTATTGATTACCCTAAGGGAACAATCTGGTGATATAATTCTTAGAAAATCTGAAATAATTTCTTCTGTACAGGCATTTTCTATTACTTTAAATGCTCTGTTAAACGAATTAGGTTTTTCTTCCGAAAAA
>CABXGK010000038.1 GCA_902511735.1 uncultured marine group I thaumarchaeote | reverse complement strand
AAGACTTGATTATTGTTTTGAACATCAACAAGGATTATGGCTTAATCTGTCTACAGCAGATAAAGCAAAATTTCAGGGAGATGATGTGTACAACAAGTATCTTCCTGATGCAAAAGACCGATGTAGAATAAAAGATGATTCAGCTATTGCATCATTTGTGTCATATTTTGTTCAGAAACCAAATGAAGTTTACGGGGGAATTGCAAAATATCTTCCAAACGGAGCAAAATATGAGAACGTCTTCAATGACGAATTAGAATGTGATTACAGATATTTCTTGTTCCCACATTTGATTCGAGAATTCGCTAAAAATCAATTAGGTTATGATAGAAAAAATACTCAAAATAAGAATAAAAGATATGCTCAAAGTCTATTTGTTGCAGTTACAGCAAGAATCATTCACAAGAATATTCTGGCAAAACATGATGATTTCAAAATAGATATTTCAGAATTAGAAAAAATAATGAAGAACTTTGGATTGTGTGAAAAAATTCTAAGAGTTGCAGATAAAGTAGTCACAAAATTCCTAGAAGATTCAGCAGTAGAGACAAAGATTGAGGAATCAAATACTGCTCATAACTTCTTTTCAAATCAAGTATATGGTAATGATATGTTGAAAATTATCGATAGAAAAATTGGACAAGAGACAGAAGAAATTGCATTTATTAAAAAAACAATTTTTGGTATTTAGGAAAAGGTAACAATCCGGCCAGTGTAAAATCTTGCAGGAGGTTACATTGACCAGACTATTACCGATCATAGTAGATAATAGTAGTATTTACGTCATTTTTTCTGCAAATGATTTTATATCCAAATCTGTTCGTTGAAATTGTATGGCTAAATGTACACAATGTAATCAAGACGTTGGAGAAACACCTTACAACCCAATGGAAGAATGGAAATTGGAATCACCATTATGTGGTAAATGTTATTCAAGTAAATTAGAAGAATTTTATCCAGGAAATCATGTTAGGCTAAATCGTATGGATGAAGACGAGAAGAAGAGAAATTTAAGAGATTAATCAGTTTTAGAATATTTATTTCTGTTAAGACAATTCCATGCTAGTGCATCATCTTTTACATCATCTTCAGACAAAAATTTGATGTTTGTTACAACTTTTTTCTTTTTTAGTATGTTTAACTGAAAAGTGGCAAAATTTGTACAATCACAGATTTCATAGAGACAAGAGTGTGAATCCACATTATGATCGTCTTTTCGATGTCCACAATCGCATAATGCATCATTTTTTACCTCATCAACGGTTTTTGTAGAATAAATTCCAAATCTCATGTATGCACTTCCTTGATGACCTTTCTTGAATCGTTCATAATTTGCAGATTTTTCTAAAATTTTGTAGAAGTATTTGTTAGTGTCTGGACGTCTAGAGTCAGCACCCATTACAAACCAATAATCATCTCCTGTTTCAACAAATCTGATCTTAATTGTATGATCGTTCCACCAATGCATGGTTTCATACCATAGATCTCGAGAAGGTTTGCTTTCATTAAACATTAAAACTACATTCATTCTAATGTCAAAATAGCGATATGCAACACCGAGAAAATCATTATACCAAGAGATCGATGGGTTTTCAGACACGTTTAACAAACAAATTTTGCCTATTTATCTCATCATAGATTGAGTAATACTCTTATATCTCATTAGAGGATTTGTTGTATAATGACCTATAGAACCAGTATGCAAATTGTAGCAGATGTACTAACAGTTACTGAGCAGACCGGTCAAGAAGGCATCAAAACTACATCACTTCTTACAAAGGCTAATCTTTCACATTCCAGATTAGAGAAATTTGTAAAGAATTTGACCGGTGCAGGATTGATAAACAAGATTGAGTTTGATGGAAGACATACATTTGTCATTACCGAAAAAGGTAGACAATATCTAGAATCCTATCAGAAATTCTCAGATCTTGCAGGAACTTTTGGTTTAGATTTATAATTTTATTTTCTAAATTTCTTTCTTCTTTCACGTCTAAGTCTTTGTTGTTCCTTACGTGTTTGCATAGAACTGTAAAGTATAATGATTATTGCACCTGCAATTGATACATAGAACAAACCAATGATAGGCTCTTCACGAAGACCACCTTCAGTAGGATTGACAAATGCGATTGGAATTCCAATTAGCATACAACAGAAGATTACCATGAGGTATTTGTTCACAATAATACCAAATCATTAAATCATTTATCTGTTTTATCATAATTGATGTCTAAAGCATTAGAGTTAGTTGGTTTTGCATTGATTGGAGGAACAATCATTTCATTTATTGGAATGGGGGATTCAGAATTACGTTGGCCAGTTTTTTGGGGATGTGCAGCAGGTGCACTTGCAATTATAATTTATCGAAAACAACAGAAAAAGAAACAAGATCAAAATTTATCGAAATAGATCAATAGCTCAATCAAAACTACACCGACAGATCTATAAAGGACTAGACAGACAAATTTCTGGGGAGCATGGTAGATAAGATCGAATGGTGGAAAGGACTTGGAGAAGAACTCCAAAATGATATTGAAATCTCTGTAGAATAATTATTTTTATTAAAAATTGTAAAAGCCTCGAATGGGATCCGAACCCATGACCTTTTCATTACGAGTGAAACGCTCTACCAGACTGAGCTATCGAGGCATGAACGATACCTACTTAGAGTTTATAAAAAGCGTTACTGGTTTAAAGTAATGAAAATTTCAATATCAGGAATTAGAGGGATCTATGGAACTGATTTTTTTCCAAATGATGTACTAAGATTTTGTGATGGATTTTCTAAATTAATTAAAAATGGAAAATGCGTCATAGGAAGAGATACAAGAACAACTGGAGATATGATTGAAAAACTAGTTTCTGCAACATTGTTAGAAAGAGGAATTGACGTTCATAATTTGGGAGTCATTCCAACGCCAGTAGTATTTAGAAAGGCAAAAGGAATTGGTGCAGGAATAATAATAACATCATCTCATAATCCACTAAACTGGAATGGATTGAAATTCATTATTGATGGAAGAGGAATAACCCTAGATGAATTAGAAATTGTAAAAAATGGAAAAAATTTAGATAGGTCTAAAATAGGTAAAGAAATCATTTCAGAATCAAATTATATTTCTGATGCAGTAAACATTATTGGAAAAGTAAAACAAGCCCAACAAATAACTGTGGATTTAGGTGGAGGAGCTGCAAAAAATATTGCTCCAAAATTATTACAAGAGATTGGATGTCAAGTAGAAACAATTAATGAGGAATTAGAAAGTTGCTCAAGAGGTCCAGACCCAACTTCAGATAAACTTCTAGATTTAATTAATAAAACAAAAAATCTTGGTTTTGCTTTTGATTTAGATTCTGACAGGGTAATTCTAGTAATGAATGGTGAAAAAAAATCACCAGATATTACATTAGGATTAGGAGTTGTAAAAGCAATCAAGTTGGGAATTAAGAAATTTGTTTTAAGTTTGGATAGTAGTTTAGCAGTTGAAAAATTCATAATTAAAAATGGTGGAAAAGTTTGGAGATCTAAAGTGGGAGAAGCAAATGTAATTCAAATGATGATTGAAAATGATGCTGAAGCTGGGGGTGAAGGAAGTAGTGGAGGATTTATTCTTAAAAAATTCAATATGTGTAGGGATGGATTGTTGACTAGTGGATTAATAGCATCTATGATTGATAATGGATCTATTCAAAAGAATATAGAATTTTTTGAAAGTTTTTCACAAATTAGAGATAAAGTATCTGTAGAGTCAATACTACATGAAAAAATAATTGAACGGTTAGCAGAAAAATTAGAAGAAAAATACAAGATTAATCAATTAGATGGAATAAAAATTACCATAAATGAAAATACATGGTCATTAATCAGAAAATCAAATACAGAAGATATAATCAGAATTTCAACAGAATCAAATGATAAACAATTGTTAGAAAAGATACAAAAAGAAATGATAGATATCGTAAAGAGTTGTTATGAAGAAATTAAGTGAGAGAAAAATTATTGAAATAATGAATAAGAAAAATAAACATTTTCTATCTGAGGATGTAGAGATTTTCAAATTAGGAAAAGAACAATGTGCAGTATGCGTTGACACATTAGTAGAAAGTACAGACATTCCAAAAGGTTCAAAATTGAAAGACATTTCAAGAAAAAGTATTATTTCTAGTTTAAGTGATTTTGCTGCAAAAGGAATTATTCCAAAATTTTGTATTGTATCATTAACATTACCATCATCAATATCAAAAAAACAGATACAAGAACTATCCAACGGATTTATGAGCACGTGTAAAGAATTTGAAATTCAATTATTGGGAGGAGATACAAATCAAGGTACTGAGATTTCAATTCATGTGGTATTATTTGGAAATGTAAAAAAATTCACAAAAAGAAAAGATGCAAAAATAGGTGATGTCATATGCACTACTGGTGCGTTTGGATATACTGCAGCTGCATTAGATATAATGTTAAAAAAGAAGAAAGCCAGTAAAGCATTTTCAAAAAAATCAAAAAATCTTTTTTTTAAACCTAAACCACGATTAGAATTCGGTTATAAATCTGCAAAGTATATCACATCAGCTATTGATTCGAGTGATGGATTGTCATCTTGTCTCAACGAGCTATCTAATCAAAGTAGTAAAAAATTTCTCATTACAAAAATACCTACAAACAAGGATGTAATTGAATTTTCAAGAAAAAATCACACTAATTTGAACAGATTAGTATTTGATGGAGGTGAAGAGTTTGAATTAGTGTTTACAGTGATGCCTAAAAATTTAAAAAAAATTCACGCATTAGCAAAAGAAAATAAGATTAGTGTTTTTGAGATTGGTCGTGTGTCAAAAGGAAAAGGAGTATTTTTTGATAACGGTAATAGTATGTTTAAGATCAAAGATAACGGATGGCAACATTTTAGATAATTCTAGGGCATTCTTTTATAAAGCCAAA
>CABXGK010000037.1 GCA_902511735.1 uncultured marine group I thaumarchaeote | reverse complement strand
AATGTATTTTCTATGATACATTGTAAGTCAATTTCTGAAGCAAACGAGATGGCTAGTAATATTCAAGATCAGATAAATGTTGAAGAATATAAAATTCTATTTAGCTCAAGAGAATTCAAAAAGACAAGAGTAGAGTATTTTGTTGAGCATGAATTTGATATTGAAGAATTAATTCCGGCTTAGGAATATATTCAATTAGACCACATACCAAACATGACAAATTTTCCTGAAACAAGATTACGGAGATTAAGAACTAATCAAAAAATGAGGGATTTAGTTCAGGAAGTATCTATTTCACCAAAAGATTTGATATGCCCAGTTTTTGTTGAAGAAGGAATTGAGGCAAAAAAACAAATTAATTCGATGCCTGCAATGGAAAGACTTCCATTATCAGAAGTAGTGAATGAAGTTAATACTATTTCAGAATTGGGAATTCCTGCAATTATGTTATTTGGAATTCCAAGTGAGAAAGATGATGATGGAACATCAGCATTTGTAGAACATGGGATAGTTCAAAAAGCAATAGCAGAAATTCGTAAGAATTTTGGAGATAAAATAGTCATAATGGCAGATGTTTGTCTTTGTCAGTATACAACATCAGGACATTGCGGATTGATTCATGATGATAAAATTGATAATGATTCTAGTTTAAAGACACTGGCAAAAGTTGCAGTAAGTCAAGCAAAAGCAGGTGTTGATGTTGTTTCACCTTCAGCAATGATGGACGGACAAGTTCAAGCAATTAGAAAAGCACTAGATGATGAAGGATTCACAGATGTAGCAATTATGTCTCATTCAGCAAAACATAGATCAAATTTCTATTCACCATTTAGAGATGCTGCAGAATGTGCACCACAATTTAGTGACAGACGAACATATCAAGTTCCATTTACAAATCCAAGAGAAGCGATGAGAGAAGTTGAAACAGATGTTAATGAAGGCGTAGATATTGTGATGATTAAACCTGCATTAACATATTTAGATTTAATTTCAGAAACTAGAAGAAGATTCAATGTTCCTGTTGCAGCATATAGTGTTTCAGGCGAATATGCACTTGTCAAAGGCGCAGCAATGCAAGGATGGATAGACGAAGATGAGATGACTAAAGAAATATTGTATTCAATAAAACGTGCAGGTGCAGACATGATTGTTACTTATTTTGCAAAACACATAGCAGAAAAATTGTAAGATTCTAAATGAGAGACGACGAAAAATTTGAAATTATAAGAGCACTAGATCTATTACCACATATTTCAGGTGCTAGTTGGGCAATGTTATGGTTTAGAATGAATAAAATAAAAAATCCAACAAAAGAAGAGTTTAGAGAGAAAACAGTAGAATATTTTTCTAAAATGGAATCATTAATGAAATCATTTGAAGGTAAAAATGAATTTAAAGATATCAATCAATATATGCAAAATAGATTTGAAGATGAAAAAAAATTAATTATGAGTGGAGAAAATAGTGAAGTTGAGAAAAGATACCAGCGATATCTAGATTATGGTTAAATTTCAGTTTTTAGTTCTTTAAGGAAATTTTCTAGGATTTTTGTGCGTTTTTTTGCAAGAGTTTTACCGGTCCTAGTATTCATTTTTTTTTCTAGAGTAAGTAATTTCTCATAAAAATGGTCTAAAGCCCATTTATTATCATCAAGAGATCTGTTTTTTGAAAATGGGTCATTTGGGTGATAAAAAGATCTGTTATTTGAACCACTAAACGAGAAAACACGTGCTAAACCAATAGCACCTATAGCATCCAGCCTATCAGCATCTTGAAGAATTTTTCCTTCAATTGTAGAAGGAGTTTTACCTTTTGAAAAACTATGTTCTTTGATTGCATCAGAAATAATTATTATTTCATTATCTAAAAAATGATTTTCTTTTAGAATTTTTTCTGAAAATTTTGCACTTTTGAGAGCAGAATCTTTTCTATTTTTTATTTTTATTATATCATGCAACAATACAGCAGACAAGATTAATTTTTTATTTCCGTTTTCAGTTTTGCATATTTTTTCAGCATTACGATATACTCTCATTACATGCTCAAAATCATGTGCAGGATCATTTTTAGCAAGTTTATTTTTGGCTATTTTTTTTAAATTTTCAAGTTGATTCATAATTTCCATAGTTTTGGTCTAGTTAATTTGAATTTTCTTTGAGTCAATAAAAGAGTCCAATTTATGCAAGTAAACAAAATAATTACAGATATTCCTAATGCATCAGCAATTAAAATTCCAATATATCGCTCTTCAAATAATTCAACAAATGGTGTTAAGACTATGTTACTAATTGAGATCATTAAGTAATATGATGCTACACGGCCAGCCCAAAATCCAACATACAGACCTATGCTTTTTGCCTTAAGAAGACCATATGTTACAAATAAAATATTACTTGGAAGTGGAGTTGCAGCAAAAAGAAATGAAGTTAGAATATAACCAAATCTTTTTTTATTTAAAAAATTCCCAATCGCGTCAAGATTAGATTTTTGTTCTTTTTGTACAAATTTTCTAAACATGGTAGATACTTGCTTTAGAATAAATCTTCCAATCGTTGCACCAGTTGCACCAACCAAGGCTAATACTAATGGATCATAGGATGCATCTATAGCATAAAACGATGCAAGAATAATCCAAGTTGGAGGCATCAAAAGGGGTGCAGCATTTACAAGAATTAATAAAAAAAAGATTCCAATATAAGAAAATTCTAATACAGATTCAAAAAGATCAGTCATACAAACCATCGTATCTTAAAATATCTAAATCATTGGTTGGATAGTCTAAAACATGAACAAATGATACACGAACTTTATATCAAAAAAGATACTTTATGTTCCATGCCTAATGAAACATGGAAATGTTTTAGATGTAATCTATCTTTTAAGAATGAAGAAATTTCAAATATTCACAAAGAAATTACTAGTCATCGAATAACAATTACAAAATAATCACTTAGATAATTTTTAGAAAATATGGAGGGGGTGGGATTCGAACCCACGAACTCCTAAGAGAAAGGATATCTTATACGATGATCTTGAGTCCTTCTCGGTTGACCAGGCTTCGATACCCCTCCAACAAATGGTATTATTGATTTTAACATATAACTTCTTCAATAAACAATATCACATAATGAAAAAGTAATTTGAAAACAAAGTTTATAATCATTTTAGAGAATTTTAATACATGACAACAATTGATGAAGCCAAGAATATGAGATCAGGAATCAATGTTGAAGGTACAGTTGAACGTAAAGAAGAAACTAGAACTGTAAATACAAAAGCTGGTTCAACAGTAGATGTTGCAAACGCAATGCTTGTAGACAATGGAATGGAAATTAAAATTACATTGTGGGCAGAAGATGCAAATAATATTCAAAATGGCGACAGAATAAAAATCGAAAACGGATACACAAACGAGTTTAAAGGAGAAGTCCAACTCGGAAAAGGTAAATTCGGAAAGCTTGAAAAAATTTAGATTAAAATTTTAATATTTTAACTATCTTCGAGACTTTTTCTTTTTTATTTTACTTTTTACTTTTCTTGCTTTTGGTTTAGCTTTTACTTTTCTTGCTTTTGGTTTAGCTTTTGGAATTTTAGATTTTAATTTAGAAAGTTGAAGAGTTACAGATGATTCACGTTTTTTTGCTGATTCGAATTTTTTTGATGCAGATTCAAGTTTTGTTTGTGCAGTTTTTGCTAATTTTGTAAGTTCAGGTTTTGATGCAATATTTTTCTTAATTGTTTTACTTACAGAACCCTTTTTTTTCTCAATTTCAGATATTGCTTGAGAGAATTTTTTTTCCATAGAAGTTCGCTGTTTAATTTCATTTTTGACCTCATCAATAGTAGAAATTATTGAATCTAGTCTATACTGAAGATTTTGCTTTTCTTCAGGAGTATCAGAGAAATCAATCTCACTTTCAACTTGCTCTTTATTTTGGAGTTCAAGATTTAATTTTTCTTGGGCAGCAGATTTGAGTCTTTGAACACTTTCAATTTGTGCAATTTTTTGGTTTAGCTGTTCACTAATATCTTCAGCATTTTGTTTGAATGTTTCAATTCGTTTTTGAGTTGATTTTAGAGACGAAGAGTATTTTCTAGATATTGATTTAACTTTTTTATACTCATTTTCACCTTTTCTTCGGATCTTGCCAATCTCAGATTTTTGTGAAGTTAATTGTTTTAATTTTCTATTTAAGCCTGCCATAGGTTAATCGATGATTATGATGGCTTAAGTTATTCAGAATGCTAGGTTTTGACTTATCTGTAAATAAAATTAACATAATTTCATTCAAAAAATTTTTTTAGGTACAATATAATGTAAAATATGGAATTTCATCCTTCAAAGATCCCTATTTCAAAAACATTTGATGTAAAAGATGAAAAACAGGCAACCGAAGCAGCCCATGAAATGGTTATGATTGGTTTTGATAAAGAAGATAAAGGATACAAGGTTTTGATGTCAAAAGAAAATGAAAAAACTGCAAAAAGGATTGGATATACTGTAACCACAACTGTAACTTATGCATTAAGAAAAACTAATCAAGAAAGAGATGTCAGATATTGGACATATCACGAGGATAAGGACAATTATGCCATAGTTTTTGTTAGTTCGAAGGTTTTAGAAAAATTAGATTTTTCTTGGTAAAAATATCTCATCTAGTTTCAATCGTTTTGAAACATAACCAGCAAGAAATACTCCTAGAACAAATCCACCAATGACATCTAATGGGTAATGTTGTAAAACATAGATTCTGCTAAACGACATCAATATTGGATAAAGCCAGATTAGATGAACTCCTCTTGGAAATTTTTCAGATAATACATATACCATTACAAATGCAAACATTGCAGAGCGTGCAGCATGTCCAGAAGGAAATCCAGCTGTCCAGCTTCTTCCTTCACAAAAGAGAGAGAAACTGTCAGGTTCTACTTCAAAAGGTAGTTCACTCCCAAGCCAATCTAAAAATGGCCTATCCCTAT
>CABXGK010000036.1 GCA_902511735.1 uncultured marine group I thaumarchaeote | reverse complement strand
AGAATTGTTTGAAGAAGTAAACGCTGCATATGATAGAAGAGCAGACCCATCAGAAATAGAAACTCTAACAGGTGGTATAATGCATGAGGTTGACGAAATCCTTGGTGTTGAAGTTTCTGAGGAAGACAAACTACGAGGTTATGTAGACAACATTGTTGATTTACTAACTCGCGCAGATGCAGCATATGCATCTGGCGATTCAGACCTTGCATTGAGTTTAGTTACCAAAGCATATCTTGACAACTTTGAATTCTTAGAATCTCCACTTGTTAACGCAGGTGAGAGAGAACTAATGGAAGACGTAGAACATGAAATGCGAGAAGAATTACGTACAATGATCAAAAATGGTGCACCTGCATCTGAAGTATCATCACAAATTGATTCTGTCTTAGTAAAGATGGAAACAGTTGCTGTAGTAGTTCCAGAATTTGGAACAATTGCAATGATGGTCCTAGTTGTATCAATTGTAGCAGTAATCGCATTAGCTTCTAGAAGTAAAACTCTATCATTAAGTAGAATTTAATAAAATTCTCTTTTTCTTTTTCATTTTAATTTTAGATCATTGGATTCATATGATAATCTCATTCTATAATGTTAGAATCAGTTCTCTCCTAAAATAGGGTTTCAAAAATTAATTAAATATTGAGAAAATCTAGTTTTGCTATACTCGGAATTGCAATGTTGCTATTTGTAATACCTAGCGCTTATTCAATTGATAATAGCAAGGTGAGATATTACTCTGTGATAGAAGTTACTGAAACAAGTCTTAATCTTGCTTTAACAAGTCTCGAAAATCAAGACTTTGATTCTACTAAAAAATTCATAGAATTTGGCTCAACATACTTTTCAAAAAATTTGGAAAAATTAAGAAATGTTGATGCGTCTCTAACAGATGAGGCTCACATATCATTACTCGATCTTCAAACAAGACAGTTAAACCCTGAAAATTTATCTGCAGTATCTTCTGAAATTACTCGAATTGTTGAAATTTTTGAAACAATTCCTGAAGATGAAGAATACAATCCTAATGTCACAGTTGCATTATTGATTATAGTTGATGAACAATATGAAAACTTTGAAACCAATAATGATGAATTTTCTTATCAAATTGCAGTAGGATTCATGGAAAGAGCAAATCAGATATTTTATTCTGGAACTGAATATAACGAACGTCAAACAGTTGAATTAAACTCATTTTTCAATGACATGTTTCAAATGGTAAAGGACAAAGATCCATACGCATCAATTGCCTCTACCAATATATGGGTTCAACGAGACTTACTTGGAACAGATGTTGTTGGAACTATTGGATCTGATAGTGGCAGTTACTACGTTGTGATAAAAGAGCTATATGCAGAATTAATGATTGCGTTAGATGAGGGTGACTACAAAAAAGCAGAACAACTTGGAATAGAAGCATATCTTGAAAACTTTGAATATTTAGAACCTGAAATTGAAGTTGCTGATGCTGAATTATTATATCCATTAGAATGGGACATGCGTGAAGAATTGCGTACCATGATCAAGAATTATGAAGACCCTGATGTAATCAAATCATTTTTGGTTGATTCAATCATTCCTAGATTAGATACAGCAGAAGCTAAAGTTGCAGAGTTGAGAGCATCTGGTGTGGTGATTGCAGAGGTATTTGCAAATAAAGAAACAAAACCAATGGGCTCTGCATCTGAAGGACAAAAACAAGAAGTTCGAGATGAGATTGATGTTATTCGTGAACAATTAATGGCAACTGAAATTTTCTATGAATTGGGTGATACACAAGCTGCATACGCAAGTGCACGTAGTGCATATCTTGATAGTTATGAATATGTTGAAATTCCATTAAGAGCAATTGCACCTGATTTCACTTTTGAAGTTGAATACCAGTTTGCAACATTAAGAAATCAAATTAATGATGGTGCAACAATCGAAGATATTTCTACTACAATTATTTCCCTTGAACGTTCTCTAGATGAGTCTGAACGTCTTGTTTCTGGAACAGGAACAATTGCCCCAATGATTGCATTCATCTCATCTTTTGCCATAATCTTTAGAGAGGGATTAGAATCTGTTTTGATTTTAGGTGCCATAATCACATATCTTGAGGCTTCACGAAATCAAAAATTCAAAAAATATGTGCATTATGGAATTGGACTTGCAGTAGGTGCCACAGCTGTAACTTGGGTTATTGCATCTTATATTATTGAAATCTCTGGCGCTAACAGAGAACTGATTGAGGCGATAGCGGCATTGTCTGCAACGGCGGTTTTGTTTTATGTCAGCTTTTGGATACTGAATAAGATTGAACATAAACGATGGATGGAGTTTGTAAAAGCCAAAGTCTTCCAAGCATCTGCTGCAGGAGGTGCATCTGTGTTTGTAATGCTGTCATTTTTCACAGTATACAGAGAAGGATTTGAAACCGTTCTATTTTACCAAGCGATGTTCTCATTTGCAAAATACATGGAATTGTATGTTGGGTTGGGTTTCATTGTAGGTATGCTTACATTATTTGGAGTATACTTTGGATTTAGAAAACTTGGAAAACGTTTACCATTACGCGCATTATTTGGTTTAACAATGGGTATTGGTGCATATTTGTCAATTGCATTCTTAGGAAATGCAATCAGAGAATTCCAGGTATTAGATTTCATCCCATACACTAGTATGCTTGGAACTATCCCAAGATTAGACATCAACGTTGCAACAATGACTGGAATTTATCCAACACTTGAAACAACTGTAGGCCAAATCGTCTTGCTATCGGTATATCTTGTAGCATCTCTTTACGTACTTGTTCTAAGACCAAAGAGACAAAAAGCCCTCGCTTCTATGAGAAAATCGAGAGCAGAAGTAGATGAGCAACAGACGAATTAGAATTGGTATAGATGTAGGTGGAACTTTTACAAAAGCTATAGCATTAGACATTGTTTCTGGAGAAATTTTATCTTCTTCAACAACGCCAACAACACATACAGCTGAACGTGGTGTGTCTGCAGGTATTGTTTCTGTATTATCAGACTTGTTAAAAGAATCTCAAATTAAATTAGATGAGATTGAAATCATTGCTCACAGTACAACACAAGCTATTAACGCATTATTAGAATCTGATACGTCAAAAGTTGGAATTGTAGCAATGGGTGTTGGTCCTGAAAAAAATAGTGTCATCAAACGTACCAACTTACGTGATGCAAAAATTAATCATGACAACGACATTAAATCTTCACATAGATTTCTTGACACTTCTCATTTGATTACTGATTCTGAAGTGTCTGATGCAATTAAGGAGCTTAAAGATGATGGTGCCAAAGTAATAGTTGCAACTGAGGCATTTGGTGTAGATGATCCATCTAATGAAGAGTTTGTTATGGAACATGCAACAAAATTAGAAACACCTTCTACTGGATCACATGAAATTTCTGGAATTTATGGACTGGAAATTAGAACTTTAACTGCTGCAATCAATGCTAGCGTATTACCAAAAACTGTTCAAGTGGGAAATTTTGTTGAAGAAGCAATTCGTGAAACAGGCGTTACTGCTCCATTGATGATAATGAAAGGTGATGGTGGTGTTACAAGCATGGATACATTCCGTACAAAGCCCATTTTGACGGTGCTTTCTGGCCCTGCTGCTAGTGTTGCAGGCGCGTTACTATATCTGAAAATCACAAATGGAATATTTGTTGAAGTTGGCGGAACCAGTACTAACATTTGTATTATAAAAAATGGTAAACCTGAAATTCGTTATGTCACAATAAAGAATCATCCGACTTGTATTAGATCAATGGATGTACGTGTACTCGGTGTTGCAGGCGGTAGTATGGTTCAAGTAAAATCAAATACTGTTACAGGTGTTGGTCCACGTAGCGCACACATTGCAGGACTAAAATATTCTTGTTATGCAACTATGGATGAATTATCAACTGGTGAAATTATTTTTGTAAAACCAAAACCACATGATGTTGAAGAATATGTTGCTATAAAATGTAAAAATGAAACATATGCAATAACAAACACTTGTGCCGCAAATGCATTAGGTAGAATTGCTCAAGATGATTATTCATATTCTGATCCTGCAGTAGCAAAATTAGCATTAGACATTTTAGGAAAAAAATTAGGCGTCACAGGCATGCAAGTTGCATTGTCTATACTCCAAAATGCTTCATTTGATATCACAAAAGAAATCACAAAAATAATTAAAGAATTTGAACTTGACTCATCAAAAGTAAAACTCATTGGTGGTGGGGGTGGTGCATCTGTTCTTGTACCGTTTGTTGCAGAACAATTACAATTACAATACGATAAAGCAGATTATGCAGAAGTAATTTCATCAATTGGTGTTGCATCATCAATGATGCAAGAACAACTTGAAGAAACTGTTGTAAATCCAAATCCTGAACAAATATCAAAACTGCATAAAAAAATTCATGACATATTAATTGAAAAAGGTTCTACGCCTGAATCAATTTCTGTTGATAGTGTTTACATTCCAGAAAAATCATTGTTACGTGTAACTGCATTTGGAAATGTTGAATTAGATAATGGACTTACTGCAAAAAATATTTTTTCTAAAGAAGATGCAATGGAACGTGCATTAGAAATTTCAAATATTCCTAAAGATAAAATCAATCTTGCATTTCAAACAGATCATTATTTTGTATTCTCTGGAAACATCACAACAAAAAAATTAATGATTAAAAAAAATATACAGTCTGTAATTGTTATTGACAAGTATGGTCGACAAAAACTTAGTTTTAAAAATGCAAAACTAATTCATGGAGATGTTTCTCAAATTACAAATGATTTACAAAAAGCATTGTCTTCTGAATATGAAATCTCTCCTCAAGTTTATCTTCTAAATGAATTGAAATTGGTTGATTTTTCAGGACTTACATCAAAGTCTCATATTATTGATGCAATCAAAAAAGAATTGGAAGAATTTTCTAATGCATGTGTGATTATTGAAGCGAAATAATCATTTCCGCCCAAAAACTACATAGTTTTATTATTTATTCTAAGAATTTATAATTAGTCTAAACATTATATACAAAACAGAATTTGTAATTTTCGTGAATAAGTTAATTTTGTTAGCACCATTGATGGCACTTCTTTTAGTGCCAATGGCATCAGAAGCAGAAGCAGCTCTTGGTGATGAATGGGCTGCAATTAAGAGCACACTTGGTAATGCATACAAAGCAGAAACATCAGGTGATTCACTAAAACTTCTAGCAGAAGCTCGTGGAATTTACATGAGTGAATTTGCAGCAGCTGCAAGAACAGATGATCCTGTAACACATGAAGTG
>CABXGK010000035.1 GCA_902511735.1 uncultured marine group I thaumarchaeote | reverse complement strand
TGTAGACGCAGCAACAGAGGCTTTTAAAAAAATCCCTGGAGTTGAAGAATGTATTATTATTCAAACTTCAAGTAGAGTTGAAATTTTTACTGTTAGTAATCTTGAAACAGATGATTCTACTGATGCACGAAGACCTGAAGGAAAAGGTTTGGTAATTAATCAAATGAAAGAAACTTGGGAAAAGAATTCAAGTATTGAACAAATTGATATTGATCATTTTGATCAAACTCTTGAAGTATTCAAAGATGATGATGTTTATCTTCATCTTTTGAGATTAGCATGTGGATTAGATTCTGTAGTTGTTGGAAAACAAGAGGTTTTTGATGAAATAAAAAAATCATTAGAAGTTGCAAAAAAATCTGGTGCATCTGGAAAAATTCTAAATAAATTATTTGATAGTGTAATAAGACTAGCAAATACCATACGTGATTCAACTCAAATTAGTAAAGATGTTCTCTCACTGGGAGATGTTGCATTAAACTTGATAGAAGAAAAAGTTGGTTTGGATTCAAAAAAGAAGGTATTACTCATTGGAACAGGTGAATCTGCAGCTATGGTTGCAAAAACACTGGGACAAAAAGAAATTTCATTTACAGTCACTAGTAAAAATATGGAGCGTGCTACAAATTTCTCTCAACTTTTGTGTGGTACACCTATGGAATTTTCTGATGTACTTGCAGGATTTGATAAATTTGATATTATTATACTTGCAACTACTGCTGATTACTTTGTAATTGATCTTGAACAAATCAAACTTGTCATGAAAGAAAAGAAAAAGGGAACTTTGATTTTAGATATATCTGAACCAAGAGCTGTAGAAGAAACTATTATGGAATTACCTCGAATTAAATTACTATTCCGAGATCAGGTTGCAGAAATTTATGAAGAAAATGAAAAACTTCGAGCTGGCATTGTACCTGCTGTTGAAAAAATCATCGACAAAGAATTGCCAGTTTTATCTGCTTCAATGAAAAGAGTCTAATTTTTTTTAAAACTAACCTTGTTGTCTTAGAATTACTTGTGTTAGTGTTTCTACAGAGTATTCTATTCCATGTTCTTCATCACTATGTTTTCTATATTCATCGATCACATGTTCTACTTCGCCCTCTGTGACGTATGGACATTCAAATCCATAATCTCTACATGTGATCTTTGTCATCTTTCCATTTTTGGCTGGATAATTTTCTAAATATAAGTAATTCTGTCAATATTTCAAGAGAAATACATTTATCCAAATCAAGAAACTTTCCTCACATGGCTGATACAAAAGCAAAGATCATCTATACTGAATTATTAAAAGAAGATCTAGTTGTTATCAGATTAGTTCCAGTAAATGGTATGCCGAAATATAAAACTGGACAATTTCTAACTATCGGATTACCTGTTCGCGCAGAAAATAAAATTGTAAAACGTGCATATTCAATTGCATCACATGCAGAAAATAGAGATTACTTTGAATTTGTAATTAGATGGGTAAGAAAACCACTACCTGGTCGTGTCACTACTGAATTATTCTATCTTAGTGTAGGAGATGAAGTATTACTTGGTGATCCGACTGGTGATGATTTGATAATTGAAGATAAACTTCCTAACGGAGAACCAGACACTAGACGGGTAGTTTGTGTTGGTGGTGGAACTGGTCTTGCACCATTCATTGCATTTGCAAATCATTTTCGTGATACCGGAGATAAAAGACAACTTGTAGTTTTACATGGTGCAAGTTATGTGGACGAATTAAGTTACAAACGTCTTCTAACTGACTTTGAAAATGAAAGTTTGGAAAGAGGAGCAGATAAATGGAATTTCAAATATAGAGCAGCAATTAGTAGACCAAAAGAATTCTACAATAGATCATGGAATGGCCAAGTAGGAAGAGTTGAATCATTTTTCAAACCAAATGCAGAAGGTGTTTCTCCGTTAGATGAATTAGTTGGAGAAAAAACAACTCCTGAAAACACTAGAATTTACATCTGTGGTTATCAAGGAACTATTGATGGAGTAATGGATTATGTATCTGAACGAGGATTTGTTAATAGAGATAATCCACACGAAGATGGAACTTTTGAAGTAAAATACGAATCATACGGATAAAATTTATTTTTCTTTTGGAAGTATCTCATCTAAAATTTCTTGATTAGCAGCTGCAATAAAAGAAACTCTTGTATCATAACTCAAATCTGCATCAAGAGAATTAAATTCTGAATCTAAAAGTAAACCTCCTGCTTCTTTGACAATTATATATCCTGCAGCAATATCTTGAATTCTAATTTTATTTCTTAAATCAATGAAAACATCCATCAAACCTTGTGAAAACATTGCCATCTCCAAAGCATTTGCACCAAAATGTCTAGTATGACTGTGATGTTCAAAAACAGGTTGCAGTTTTTTCATTATTTCTTGTGATGCACCAGAAGTATTGACTCCTACAATTTTGTATAACGGTGTACCTTTGTGAACTGTGATTTGTTTATCATCTAGGAATGAGCCTTTTCCTTTCGAGGCAGAATACATCTGACCCGTTGAAAGATTTGTTATTACTCCGTCTGTTATGGAACTAAGTCTATTTTCTGTTGCAAATGCTAATGATGAACAAAAAAATGGTACTCCTCTGACTGCATTTGCAGAACCATCAATGGCATCCATAATAACAAATCCTTTTGGTTCATCAGACAATTCTACACGACCACATTCTTCTCCTAAAACTACACACTGAAAATTAATTTCCTTTAGATAATCTAAAACGGTATTTTCTGCAGTAATGTCAATATTTCTAGAAATATCTCCTCCTGCTCCTCTTCCAAAATCTCCTGCAGCCTTTTCTGTACCTGCCATGTCTTTTACGGCCTCGTAAATTCGTCTTGATGCTTCTTTGAGAATATGATTTGTCTCCATTACGATTTTCTAATTTCTACATAATTTAATTGAATGATATTTTAATTTTCTTTGAAAACCTCTTTATTTATGATTGAAATTAAATGATTATGACGGCAACAGAATTACAAGGCTCAGGTGGATGGGTTAATGCAGAACTTACTGATGAAGAAATTGAAAAATCAAAACTTGTTCCAAGCATGGAAAAATATTTCTTGGCATCCTTGGAAAAACTCGATAATGAAAAAATGTTAAAACATTTCTGCAAAACATGTAATGCTGAATTTGACGGTCCGACCAAAATACAAATTGAAGAAAAACCAAACGAGCAAGTGGCTGATGGGCTAATCCTGATTGAGAGGGGTCAATACACCTGTCACAAATGTAATTCTATTATAGGAGAATATCGCGTTTTCTCAAAATCTCAATAGAACTGTAACACATACATTATTACTTTCGAATTATAATTACATAACATGGAAGAAAATTACTCTTGGATCTATTTGCTCATATTTATGATCATACCACTTGCTAGAATACTCCCAAGATTATTGAAACGTGCTGGTCTTAAACAAGACATATCAGCTCGTCCTGAAACCCCACGTGGAAATTTCTTCCAAGAATCATCATCTCCTGATAATTTTAGAGAATCATCATCTCCTGATAATTTTAGAGAATCATCATCTCCTGATAATTTTAGAGAATCATCATCTCCTGATAATTTTCAAGAGCCTCCACGCAAAGAAGAATTTTCAACAAAAAATTGGCCTAAAGAAAAAATTGTTCTTGGTTTATTGATGACCAAAATATCTAAATTTGAAGAAATTCAGAAGAAAGGAAATTTATCAACAAACAATCTAGATACCATTCTTCAAGATCTTGAGAAAAAAGGTCTTATGACACCTGTAGAAAAAAGCGGTCCTTTTGGAAAATCAATTCAACTAAAAATTACACAAAAAGGTATTGCCGAATTTAGACGAATGTAAATTAGTCTTTGAACGCATAAATAGCAATTTGTTAACAATCTTTTGTGAGTGGAAAAGACGAATCAATTTTCAGTAAAAGTGCATTAATGGGAACTAAACCTGGAAAACAAATCATAAAACAAGGTTTATTCAAATCAAAAGGATTCAAACAATTTAATCACTATAAAGAAGAAGCAGAAAATACATTTCCAGAATTTGCTAAAAGATTTGCAAAAAATCTATTTGATCAAATAAACTCTGATGAATCTCCTAACACTACACAACAAAAATTTGCTGAAGAAGTTGGTTCAACGGAAATCATTCTTAATGCTTCTGAAATTGATCCTATTAAATCAAAATTACAGGACTTTGACACTTTACATGACCGAGTTCTTAGAATTTTAAATTCAAATTTTGTTAAAATGACTTTTCCTGTATTTAATGGTCTTTTTGATGCATCTACTGATTACTTTAAAGATGATCCAACTACAAACATGCGAGAAGATATTGTTGACGGTCATATTATTGCAATAGATCTCAGTGAACCTATGGATAGAATTGTAGACAAAGATGAAGATTTAGAATATTTAGATGACTACAAGCTAATGAATCCATACATACTAAAACTTGCAAGAGAAAAAATCTCAAAAGGTGGTGAAGATGTTCTTAAAGAATTTGAAGAAGGATTCAAACAAGCAAGAATTGGTCAATACCTTGATACAAAATTAAAAGATAAACCAACATCAATTACAGAAGAAGAATTAATTGAAAGTTACAAGAAATATCGTTCTGTAATGGGTACTGCTGGTCGAAACATGGCATTAAACCGTGCACCGTTAGCTGATATTTTTTACACCGGCATGGCAAAAGCAGCAGAATCTGTTGGTTGTGGAAATGAAATTGAAGACAGTATTAGAGACAAAGCAGCAAAAATTCCATCATGGCCACTTTTCTATTCTCTAAAAATGAATGATGTAAAAAGTGGATTTGAAGAAACAATGAACCATAGTGAATCATATCTAAACGATGCCCGAGCCGCACTTGAAAAACTCCCAGATAGTTTCTCACATAGAAAATTCTTAGAATTTTTGTTCCTAACAGTTGAACATTACAATCTATTTTGGTATAAAAAATTACAAGAACAAAATATTTGGTCAGATTTGACCCAAAATCTTCCCAAGTGATACAAATGATGTGGTCCGAAAAATACCGACCTCAAAATATTTTTGATATGGTTGGAAATGAAGACGCTAGGAAACAATTTGTTGAGTGGTTTGGAAAATGGAAAAAAGGAACAAAGCCATTATTGTTGATTGGTCCTCCTGGAATTGGAAAAACAACCATGTGTTTTCTTGCAGGAAAACAATTTGGTTATGATATGATTGCTCTTAACGCAAGTGATGTTAGAAATAAAAAAAAATATTCAAGAGATACTAACTCCTGTACTTGGAAATCAAACTGTTCTTGGTGAACCTATGATTTTCATTGATGAGGTAGATGGAATTCATGGCCGTTCTGATTATGGTGGTGTTGAAGCTCTCATTAACATCTTAAAAGAACCAACAGTCCCAATTGTACTTGCTGGAAATTATGACTCTTCTGATAAAATGAAAAAAATCAAAAAAGTTGTAAAAACCTTACAAATTAGTCCTCTTTCACCTAGATTTCTAAAATTATATCTTAACATGATCTTAGAAAAAGAAAAAGCAAAAATCAATCCT
>CABXGK010000034.1 GCA_902511735.1 uncultured marine group I thaumarchaeote | reverse complement strand
AGCATAATTGAAATCAAATTCTCCAATATTTGATGATGATGGAATTACACTCAAAGTAATTATTTCAGTTTCACCTTTTTTGAGAATTATTGATTCAGCATCAGTATTTACTGTAAATGGAAGAGGTTTGGAAGTATCTACAACGCCAATTTTGTTTTCTGCCCATTCAGTAAACCAAATTTTATCACCTACTGCATCAAAGCCAAAAATTTGTGCAACACCACAATTAGAATTAGATTTATCTTCACAGTCAGCCCAGTTTGGATTTTTTGATGGAACCATGTATTCTATTAGTCGTTCATTATCAATATCAAATACTGCAAGTTGATTAGATGTTTGTTCATTGAAAATGAGATTTCCATTCATATCAGCTTCAGTCCAATAGGGCCTAGAAATTGGTGTTTTTATTATTCCAGTAGAATTCCCATAAGCAGATTTTTGTGGTTTGGATGTAACAAATTTTGTAAATTTCTCTTCATTAGGATCAAATTTGAAAAAGAAACTACTAGAGGTATCTACAATCCAAACATTATCATTTTCATCAACAGATAATCCATTTGCAGTATTAAGATCATCTGGAAAATCATATACATCAAAATAATTTTCGAGCGGAATATCTATTCCTGTACTTGCCAAATAGGTATCTTGTTTGTATTGTTCAATATTGAATTTTAATAATAATCCAGTAGTATCAGGAACCCAATTTGTATACCATAAATTATTTTTAGAATCAACTCCAAAATCACCAGTAAATGAATTTGGAATTGGTGCTACAATACTAGAATATGTAAGATCATCAATGTTTTGAGCTAAATCAAAGAAAGTGATTTTACTTCCAGTAAAGTCATTTACTATAATATTTGAACCGCGTATAGTAAGTTTTTGAGGTAACGAACCTTCTTCAGAAGGAGGGAATGATACCGCATCATATGTTTCACCAATTGTGTCAAAACGCCAAAGAGTATCAAAACTTCCATCAGTATACCACATTGTACCATCAGAAGAATAATCCATCCCCCATGACATAGTACGTGCACCTTCTGGCCACATATCATTTTCAAATTCAGTAAATTTTTCAGATATAGGATCAAATTTTGCAATTTGACCTACATTTGATTCAACAAACCATACATTTCCATCAGGTGCGACTTTAATTGCAAGTGGCTGTGTACATAAAGTTGGAATTTGGTATTCCTGTACATAAGATGTAGATTTTGCATCACTACCTCCACAGAAAGTTGCACGTTGATCATCAGGGAAATTATCCATAGGAGTTCCGGTCATTGTTGAACTAAGTTCAGTACAATAATTATCAATTAACATCTGCTCACCAATTTTCTGTCCAACATCACATAGTGAAGAATTACGGTCTTGAGTTGCAACTTCCTGACATGCAGTAAGAGCTTGTTCATTATTTTCTAAGTCAGATGTACGTTCTACACATGCATTCATCATAAAATCAAATCTATCTAGAACTTCTTTTTCTTCCATAGTCATGGTGGCTGCTGGAGGAGCAATTGCAAATAATACAGTCGATGTTAATAAAATACCTCCCAAAAATGCGAATGCAAGAATACCTTTTGTTTTTTGCTTCACAACTTTTCAAAATTAGAGCTTGTTATATCTGATTCTTAGAGTAATGATAAATCTCCAGTTATTTTATCAACAAGATTTTCAGGAACTTTCTATAGATGGTGGATTTCGTAATGCATCAATCAATTATCTCAATTTTCAGATACATGAAAATTTAATAAAATTTCAATTATCTCGTGGTTCATATGCAACCATTGTGTTAAGAGAAATTCTAAAACCTTCAAATCCTTTAGATTGTGGCTTTTAAAATTTTGAAAGCTTTTTTTATTGTTTAACATGAATTAGTATATGGAGAAAGCAACATTTGCTGCTGGATGTTTTTGGCATGTTGAAGAAGTATTTTCTAAAACAAACGGCGTAAAATCAACTGCAGTCGGTTATACTGGTGGTCACACTGATAATCCTACATACGAAGATGTCTGTACTGATAAAACAGGTCATGCCGAAGCCATACAAGTTGAATATGATCCAGATGAAATTTCATATTCTGATCTTCTAAAAGTATTTTTCAAAAACCATAATCCAACTACTCCAAATAGACAAGGTCCTGATATTGGAATTCAATATCGTTCTGCAATATTTTGTCATGATTCTGAACAAGAAAAAACTGCAAAAGAAGTCAAAGAAGAACTAAATTCTTCTGCACAAAAGACATTTGGAAGCGATATTGTAACTGAAATAAAATCTGCTTCAACATTTTATCGTGCCGAAGAATATCATCAAAAATATTTTGAAAAAAATTATTAAGTTAATTTCTTCTTTTCCACTACATATCCGATTAAAATCAAAATAACACCTGTCATGCTGATAATTATTCCATTGTCTATCCATTCTTGATTTTCATACATGAATGATGTTTCAGGTCCTAGCATTCCTTGTCCCTGAAAACTGAATATTATTCCAAATATTACAAGAATAATTCCGGGAATTACAATTGATAATGATCTCATTATGTCAAGTTGTTTTAGTTAAAATAAAAATGCGATGTTAGGAACAAATTGAAAAGAATTGATTCATTGGGTAAATCAATTTTTACTTTGTTTTTTAATCCAAATTTCAAAAGAATTTTCTGTGTATAGTTGGAATAGTTCTGATGAAAATGTACCCAAATTATTCAGATATTCAAATTTGATTGTTTTTGGAGCTGCTGCTGGAATTGCATTATTGATGGCATTTTTGCTCAATACCTATTATGGTGAATTATTTGATGAGCATCCATACATTATGAATATTTTATTTGCTCCAGCATTTGGAATTGGATTTTTGTATGGACTAAAAATTTCTGAAAGAGCATTACAACCATCAGAAACTAGAAGTGCATTAAAAAGAAAAATCATGAAACTATTTCTTTTCTTCTTAGTAATTGGGGGTTTATTCAGTTCTGTAAACTTTGCATTACATGGTGGTGCCATGATGCCTGACTTGTCTTTAGTTGATGATGGACTATTGCCTTGGGTTACTGATATGATTACTGCAAATGGTGGTGCAACATTTTTGATTGTATCTAGTATAACAATCATGGCTGCAGCTACAAGAAGAATTGTTGGACTAAATGGAGGAATGATTGGAAAAACTATCACCTTTTTTGGAACATTTGTTTTCTTTTCGATGATAAGTATGAGTTTAACTCAAAATGATCCTACAAATTCTCAAATCTACCTTTACACATGTTACCATGCTGGAATAATTGGTGGTGCAATGTATCAAATGAATCGTTTTACTTCTAATCTTAATAATTGGGAAGACTACATGAATGGACACTAATTATTCTACTGTAACTGTTCCAATCATCCAAGGATGAACAAGACAATAATACACAAATTCTCCTTTATCTGAAAATTCATATTCATAAGTAGCACCTGCCATTATCATTCCTGAATCAAAAATCCCATCTGGTCCTCCGTCTGGTGTTCCGCTTGTTGCAAGATGTGCAGCACTATCATTATTTTCCCAAACAACTGTAGTTCCAGTTGAAACGTTTAATGTTGAAGGAATATAACATTCATTTGTTTCTTCACATCCTGGAGCGCCTGAACCTTCTGGAATTGAAACAATTTCTGCAGATACTTGTGGTGTTTCCATAACTGTTTCTTCGGCAACCATTGTATCCTGAGTTTCTTCTAAAGTCATTCTAGGAATTTCATACAACGTATTTCCATTTTTATCAAACATGTCACATCCTTCTTGCATGTAATTTCCTGCTTTACACATTTCAAAGAATGCAGTTTTGTCTCTTTGCATGTCATCTGCAAATAGTACATCTGGCCCAATTCCTACTTGAACTAAACCAATTGCTGCTAGTGATGCTGCAACTAATATCATAGAATATCCAACTTTTCTATAATTATGTGGATCTTGCATTTCTGACATTTACTTTGAGGCAAAATTAGTCAAATTTAAAACTTGAGACTTCTTAATTTTGTTAGTGACAATTCAAATTCTTCATTATGAATTTCTTGGACCTATCAAGATCTCCGAATGGGGGCCTCCTATGGATAAAGTAGTTTACATAATATTTAATCAGAACAAATCTGGTTTTATTCCGCTTTATGCTGGTGAATCCAAAAAAACTGATCAGAAAGATTTTTTCACACAGAATGACAGTTTCAAGTGTTGGATTCAACATGCTGGATCTGAAGAACAGCTATATCTCTCAATTTTGCCTCTATGGGAATCTGAAGAAGCAGAAAGAAAACGAATTGTAGAAAAAATTATCTCTAAATATCGTCCACTTTGTCAAGTTGAATGATTATTTTGAATTTATCTTATCTTTGACATCAAATAATTGCATTGTAAGAAGGTCAATTGCTTTTTTCAAATGATCAAATTCATTAATTGAATGAATTTGCCCTTCTGTTAATTTTCTTAAAATTTTAACATTAGCTATTGCTTCTTCATTTTTTGCAGTAACCTCTAAAGCGTTAATTTTTGCAAGTATGTTCTCCAAATCTTTTATCATCTCTTCTTTTGGTGCGTGTTTATCCATGTCTATGAAATCCTTTTTTCCTATATATGACTAGAGTTGTTCATCATCAATCTCCTCAAATGCATCTAAAAATTGGTTACATGTACAATCTGGAATTTGACATGAGCCTCTTCTTAAGAGTGATTCTGTGGATGTTGTAGTTTTGTGAATCTCATCAGTATGATGACAACGTCTACAAATCATGATTGTAACAAAATCTCTAGTAATTTAAGGAATTAGAACTGCTCGCGCTTCAATATTTGAATTTTTTAATCTCTCAAGTACTTCATTTGCCTGTTCTAATGGAAATGTTTCTGTTACCACCTTGAAATTATTTTTTTGTACAATTTCTATTACATTTTCCATGTCTTTCATAGATCCAATTAATGTTCCTCTTACTGTTTTTTCTTCAAATGCTAGAAAATTTGGAATTTTACCTACTGTTGCAATAATTACTGTACCACCTTTTTTTACTGATTTTATGGCAGTATCTGTAACAATATCTGATGGTGCAAAGACGACTGCTGCATCAAATAAACCATATTCACTCTTAACTTTACTCAAAAAAGCATCTTGTGATTCTGTAAATTGGAATGTTTTTTCTGCACCAAGTTTTTTTGCAACATCTAAGTGTTCTTTCTTTCTAGAGATTCCTATGACTTCGCACCCTTCTACTTTGGCAAATTGTATTGCCATGTGTCCTACTCCTCCAATTCCATAAATTGCAATTTTTTTATTTTTTTCAGGTTCTGCAGCCTTCACTGCCTTGTATGCAGTTATTCCTGGACAAAACAATGGTGCTGCATATTCTGATGGCATGTCTTCTGGAACTTTGGTAAGAAAATTTTCTGATGCATTGATAAATTCTGTATATCCTCCACGTAACGTCTCACCAGTTATTTCATTATTTTCACAAAGATACTCTTTTCCTTCATTGCAATATGTACAATTCATACATGATTTCAAAAGTGGTGTGATTCCAACTCTATCTCCAATTTTAAATTTTGTAACTTTGTCACCAACTTCGACAATTTTTCCTACAACTTCATGTCCTGGCACTGTTGGAAATGATGG
>CABXGK010000033.1 GCA_902511735.1 uncultured marine group I thaumarchaeote | reverse complement strand
GTTGGTGGATACATCTCTGCAGCAGGATTGGGCTTAACATGTCCTGAATGGCCACTATGTCCAAATGGTGTTATGCCTAATGAAGAGTATTTCATAGAAACCAATTGCAGGTATAACTAAGATGTATACTTCAGGATGGAATGTAAACCAGAACAAATGTTGGTAAGCAATTGGATCTCCTCCCATTGCAGGATTAAAGAATCCGGATGCACCTAATCTGTCTGTCAATAACATTAGCAGTGCTGCAGCAAATGTTGGAACTGCAACTAGAATAATTAATGATGATGTAAGGTATGACCATGCTAATAGTGGCATTTTACTTAATGGTAAATCAGGATGTTTACATTTCATAATTGTTACAACAAAATTGATTGCACCAAGAATTGATGATACACCAAGAATCTTTAATCCAAATATCCACATGTCTGCTGCAGGACCTGGTGCACTAATTACAGAATAAGTCGGATATGCATACCAAGTAAAGTCTGCAAAGCCTAACCAGATGAGTGCACCTGCTGGAGGAATCATCCAAAATGCAACAGCATTAAGTTTTGGATAAGCCATGTCTTTGTAACGAACCATAATTGGTACAAGGTAATTTCCAAATGCAGATGCAGATGGTAAAATGAATAAGAAGATTAGCGTAGTTCCATGAACTGTGAAAATTCTGTTGTAGGTCATTGAATCAGCAATTAATTGTACGCCTGGACTAAACAGCTCAACTCTCAAGAGTAAAGCTAGTGCTCCACCCATGAACATGAATGCCAAAGAAGTAATCAAGTATAGAAGACCAACATCAGTATGATGTGTTGAGAACATGATTTGCCAAATTGGTCTTGGTTTTTGTAATTCTAATACCATTTTGATTATGCCCCTTTATCCTCTACAATAAGTGTTCCACGCATATTATAATGAATTAATCCACAATATTCTCTGCATTGAATATCAAATTCACCTGCTTTATCTGGTGAAAACCAAACTGTGTTAACTCTTCCAGGAACTGCATCCATCAATACAACGTAATCATGAATGTTAAACGAATGTATAACATCTTTTGAATATATTTCAAAATGGTACGCTTTACCTTTTTCAAGATGTAGTTCTCCAATTTCTTTTGTTCCATCTTCATGTTCAAATGTCCATAACCATTGTTGTCCAGTTACTTTGATTAATTCTGCATCTTCAGGAACATGTTCAATTATTCTTTCAATGTTCCAAGCTTCTGCACCGACATAACACATCAATGCAACAACAACTCCGACGTATACCCATTCAGGCCAAGTAGAGTGATGACCCATTACCAAACACCCTCCTTTTCATATGGAGTTGGTTTTGCTTTTGGGTTTGATTCTCTAAATCTCATAACTAACCAAACAATCATTCCAGAAACTACAATTCCTACAGTAAATGCGATAATCATTAATCTATAAAATAATGACCAAATTACTTCTGTTCTATTAAGATATTCACCAGGAGTATCTCCTGCAGCCATAACTAGCTCAACAGAAGGAACTATGACTAATAGTGCCAATACCATACCTACGCCAATTATTGCTTTCATATTTTACCGGTTAATTACGCGTGGTCGAAAATTTCTATTTAAAAGTTTGTAAGATTTTTGTTAAAAAGTCTCATGAAATCGTGAAGGGATCATAGAGTTGATCGAAGTGAGGTAGAAGTTTTCATCGTCGTATTTGAAAATATTCAGTGATGCATTTGCAATAATTAATTGAAATAAGATCTCAGGTTTTAAAGAAAGGACTTTGCCTATCATTGCTTTGATAGGATCCATATGAGTAACTAGAACAACATTTTCATCTTTGTGCTTGTTTTTTTACAAAGTCCACAATATCAAAAAAACTCTTTTTTGAACTTCTGAAAATGATTCAACACCATTATGACTGATTTCAAGGCTACCCTCATAGAATTTTAGAAATACATTTCCATGGTTTTTGAAAATTTCATCATATGGAACCATTGTGAATTTTCCCATGTCTAACTCAATTAATCGGTCATCTGAAATTGGCTTTACATCACAATGTTTTCCTACAATTTCAGCAGTTTGCATTGCTCTGTCAATTGGACTAGAATAAATTGCAGATATGTTAAGAGACTTTATCATTTCACCTGCTTGTTCAGCTTGTTTTTTTTCCTTCTTCTGTGAGATTTATTCCAGGAGTTCTACCAGCAAGAATTTTTTTTGTATTGTTTTCTGCTTGACCATGTCTAAGGAAAATTATCATGTTGTATTACGAATTTGTCTTCAATAGAGATAATAATAAGATTGTTAGAGCGCATTCATGAATGTTGGAATAATTGGCGGAACCGGCGGAATGGGAAAAGGTTTTGCAATTAGATGGTGTAAAGATCATAATGTTGTGATCGGTTCAAGAGATGCTGAACGTGCAAGTACATCAGCTAAAGAATATTCAGAATTAGCAAAAGAGGCATACGGACAAATTAATGGAGATATTACAGGCGCAGATAACTCATCAGTTGCAAAACAGGCAGATGTTTTGATTCTATCAATTCCGTATGAGAATATTGATTCAATCTGTTCAGAATTATTACCTCAAATTAATGACAATTGTGTTGTTATATCACCAATTGTGCCAATGACAAAAACGGATACAGGCTTCGAATGCGTTGCAATTAAAGAAAATAAACCATTTTCACATCAAATGGTTGAGAAACACATGAAAGATAAAACAAAACTTGTTTCAGCTTTTCATGTAATTTCTGAAAAGAAATTAATCAATCCAACTTTGGAATTAGATTACGACATATTTGTTGCAGGAGACAGTAAAGAATCAGTAGAAGTTGTAAATGGTTTAATTAATGAAATTAATGGTTTAAGACCAATTTACTTGGGACCAGGAGCATTAGCATATCTTGTAGAAATGTCAACTCCATTACTTCTAAATGCAATGATAAGAAACAAGATGAAAAATCCTGGAATTAAAATAATTTAATACAAATAGAAATTATAATTTATTATGAGTAGTGAATATTCACGTAGAGGAAGAAATTGGTTTACCGCAATGGGAGTACTATTCATTGTAATGGCAGGAATTGTATTAATCAGAAATATGATATTGTGGAGTCCAGAATTTGCGCTTGATTTTTTGTTGGGACCAGATATTACAAATGAAAAAGTTTCAGTTGGAATGATTGCTTTTGGATTAATTTTAATTGGCTGGGGATACAAAAAACAAAATGTCAGAGTTAATTGAATTTTTAAAAAAAGAGAAAATTCTTCATTTGGCAACTATTGATGAGAAAAATAGTCCACATATTGTTCCTGTTTGGTATATGTATAGTGCAAAAAAGATCTATGTTGGAACAAATACAAAAACAGAAAAAGCAAAAAATATCAAGCATAGTAAAAAAGTAAGTTTTTGTGTAGATGTAGGAATCAATGCACCAAAAATTTTTGGAGTTATGGCAAAAGGTACAGCAAAACTAATCAAAGAAAAATCTACAGTGAATAGGATTGCAAAAAAAATTCTTTTAAGATATTTTAAAACATTAGATGGAAAATCTGCAAGAGAATTATTAGACGATACTGATTGTATTATAGAAATTTCACCTAAGGAATTTGTAAAGTGGAAATATTAGCGAACGAAATCTTCGATTTTATTCATGGCAGATTCTAAGATTTCCATTTTAGGCAAGTAAACTATTCTAAAATGACCACTTCCATATTGCTCACCAAATCCAGAGCCATGGACTGTAAGTACACCTTTTTGTCTTAATAATTCTAAAACAAATTCCTTATCAGAATTGAATTTGTTTTGTTCAATTTTTGGAAATGCATAAAATGCTCCTTTTGGGTTTGAGCATGATATTCCATTCATTTCATTTAGTCTTTTAATTACATAGTCTCTATGTGTTTTTAATTCTGAAACAAATTTTGGAATGTAGTCTTGAGGTCCAGTTAAAGATTCTAAAGCAGCATATTGAACAGGAAGGTTTGTTGATATTCTCACTCTAGCAAGTTTTGGTAAATTTTCTCTAATATTATCAAGTTGTGGTGAATTATTAAATGCAATATATCCAATACGCCATCCAGACATCAAATGTACTTTAGAAAAACCATTTAGAACAATTACAGGAGAATCTCCAGCAACTTTTCCAATACCAGTAAATTTTTCATCAAATACTATTTGATCATAAATTTCATCACAGATGATGTACAGATTATGTTCATTTGCTACATCAATAATTTGTCTTAGGGAATTTTTATCAAATACTAAACCAGTTGGATTATTTGGGCTGATTAAACAAATTGCAACAGTTTTTGAAGTGATTTTACTTTTAATATCATCAATGTTAGGAGCTGAGGAATTCAAATCAACAGAAAATTCAATTGGAATTCCTCCATGCAATCTAACGTATGAAGCATATGGAGGATAATACGGTCCTGGAAGTAAAACTTCATCACCTTCTTCTACGATTGAGGAGATGACCATGTCTAGACCTTCAGAAACACCATTTGTTACAAGTATATTTTCAGATTGGATGGACAAACCTTTTGCATTTTCTTTTTTTGCTATTGCTTCAGTTAATTCAGTAAGACCTTCAGAGCGAGTGTAAAAATTACTTCCATCATTTATTGCATCAATCATGGCTTGTTTGACGTTTTGTGGTGGTTGAAATCCAGATTGTACAGGATCACCTATGTTAAGATAATCAACAGGTTTTCCTTGTAATTCTATTTCACGTGCGGCAGAAACAATATCTCTAATTGCATATTCCACACCTGCAACTTTTTTTGATATTTTCATAACTCAGACAGATATTTAGACCAGTTAAATGCTTATTTTTTTGGACCCGTAGCTCAGCCTGGATAGAGCGGTTGGCTTCGGACCAACAGGCCGTGGGTTCGAATCCCATCGGGCCCTTTTTTAATAATCAAGTATATTAGAGATAATTTTCAAACCAAAACATGAGTCCAGGCATTGGTTTAATGGATAGACGGTTGAAAACAGAAAAAGATGCAATATCACTTGCAATGTCAGGAATTTTAAAACAATACAAAACAAATTCTAAAGAAATCAAGACACTTGAAACAAAATATGATGATGATGCAGGAGATTGGTATGTTGCTTTAAGTTGGGATGAAAAACGTGCCATTGTAAAAATGGATTCAGTTTTAGCAAAAATAATAGAAATTAAAGAAATTTAACTAGATCTTTTTAATTCAACATTCGGTGCATCGTTTTGATTTGGAATTACTAGCAATCCACCTTCATGAAGTTGTTTTAATAATTGCATTACTTCTTTTTCAACCTGTGTTCTTTGTAATCCAGTTTGTTGAGCAAATAAATCTACTAATTCTGTAACTTTTCTCTTTCCATTACAAGATCTCCAGAAATCAATTATTGCTTGATTTACCATAAAACCTTGTTCATGCTCATTTGCTAAAACCAAGGAACCATCTTCTTGTTTTATCAAATTTCCAACACCTTGTGGAACAGCAGTTTCATAGTTAATAGGAGCAGGAGTGTTTTGAGAACCCATTGTTTTCATCATAGCTTTTGCTTCATCTGACATCTTATCCATAGTCCATGGAGGATCCCATACAATTTCTACATCTACATTATTTACACCAGAAACTTTTTTTGCATATCTTTTAACATCGTCAACCATTGTTTCATGTAAAGGACAACCTTTTGTTGTCATGGTCATTTTGATGTTTACATCATTATTTTCAGTTACATCAATTCCATAAATCAAGCCCATGTCTACAATACTTAATGGAACTTCAGGATCCATACATTTTTTGAGTGAATCACGAACATGTTCAACACTAACAGTACTCATGAGAAAAAA
>CABXGK010000032.1 GCA_902511735.1 uncultured marine group I thaumarchaeote | reverse complement strand
CTCCTCAAGATATTATTGTAGATGCAATAAGTACCGAAACATCTCTTGAAATTGGATTTGCCTCTGTAGTTGACATAATTGATGACTCTCCAAACATTACTAACGATGCACCAGAAATATTTCCACTTGGTGAAACAATAGTAACTTGGACTGCAACTGACAAATTTGGAAATGAATCTATATCTGCACAAACAATTTCTGTTCAAACATGTGGTAATGATCCTTCAGATTACAACTTGATTATTGGTTCTGAAGATGATGATATCTTAATTGGTACTACATTAGCTGATCTAATATTTGCAAATGGTGGTGATGATATTATTTCTGGTGATAAAGGAAATGATTGTATTATTGCTGGTGATGGTAATGATATAATATTTGGAAATGAGGGAGATGATAATATATCTGGACAAGATGGAAATGATATAATCAAAGGTCAATCTGGTGAAGATTTCATCTTTGGAGGATTTGGTTTAGATGTAATTGATGGCGGTGAAGATATTGATACCTGTAAAATAATTGATGAACAAAATTTTGATATTGTAATAAAGTGTGAGGAAAATGAATAAAATTTCAATAATCCTCACAACATTTGCAATAACATGCATAATTGTTTCATCCACAATTCCTGATTCTGAAGCAAAATTATGGGATTTTGTAGTCGATGTAGAATTCTTAGATGATCCTCTCAACGAAAGAAAAAATCCAATTTTAATTGGAACTGTTGTTGATCATGCATATCGTCCTTTATCTAACATTGATGTAAAAATAACTGTTGCAGGAGAATCTTACATGTTAAAAACAGATGGAAATGGTGAATTTGGAAAACAAATTGATGTGAGTGATTTTAAACCTCGCACATATTCTATTCACGTATTTGCTACTGATGATGATGGAAAGAAAGGAATGGCACGTACAACTTTAGAAATTCCAGGTCATTCAGAAAAATATGCCAAATATGAAAGACAATTGGAATCTATGGAATTGGCAAATGATCTATCCAAACTTCGTCAAAATTCAAATGATCCCGTATCTGTAATTTTATACCAACATTATCTAAAATTACAAGAAAATGTAGCTCAAGCAAAATATGAAGAAAAATTACTGGATCTTCCTCAACAAAAAATTAGAGATGCCAGACAAATGACTTATGAAAAATTAATGCAATCCTTGGAAGATAGACCTCTTGTTACTCGAGAATTTGATGATTCGACAAAACTAGGTAAATTTTTACTAAATCTTGATGATGATAAACGAACACTTTTTGAACTACAAATGAATTCAACAAAATTGCGTTTTATTGAAGCTCAAAATATAATGCAAAATATTTTGAAAAATGGGGGAACTGCAAGTGATGCTAGAATAGCATATCTTGATCATCTTGCTATAACACAAGAAGAAATGAATTCATTCACACTAAATATCGAAAAAACAGAGCTTTCCTCCAAACCTACAACAAATTCTACAGAAAATTAACTAAAATTCTGTTAGATTAATAATTCCCTAAATTTATACAAATCCATATTGAATAATTCTAAAAAATTATTCTCAGATGCAAAAAGAGTAATTCCTTCTGGGGTAAATAGTCCTGTACGATATTTTGAACCATATCCATTCTTTGTAAAACGCTCACAAGGTTCATCTCTTTGGGATGAGGATGGAAATCAGTTTGTTGATTTTTGTAATGGTTATGGTGCATTACTATTGGGTCATGCTAGAAAAGAAATCATTTCTGCAGTATCATCTCAAATGAAAAAAGGCACATTATACACTGCACCCACATCATTAGAAATTGAATTATCAAGACTAATTCAAAAAAATTTTCCATCTATGAAAAAAGTTAGAACTATGAATACTGGTGCTGAAGCAACAATGACTGCAATTCGACTTGCAAGAGGTTTTACAAAAAAGAAAAAAATCATCAAGTTTGAAGGTTGTTATCATGGTGCATATGATACAGTTTTAGTTAAAGCAGGTTCAGGTTCTGCACATAATGGAATCTCTGTTTCTGATGGTGGTTTAGATGAAGTATCTAAAAATACTCTTGTCGTACCTTACAACAATATTGACGAACTTGAAAAAACATTATCTAAAAATAAAGATGTGGCTGGATTAATTGTTGAACCTGTATTGGCAAACATGGGTTTAGTTTTACCTGAAAAGAATTTCTTAAAAGATTTGAGAAAAATCACTACTCAATTTGACATTCCTTTGATATTTGACGAAGTTGTAAATGGTTTTAGAATTTCTGAAGGTGGGGCACAACAAAAATTTGGTATAAAACCTGATATTACAACTCTTGGTAAGGCATTAGGAAATGGTTTTACTATTTCTGCAGTAGGTGGCAAAAATGAAATCATGAATCTGTTGTCTCCTGATGGAAAAGTATACCAAGCAAGCACATATGCTGGAAATCCCATTTCAGTTACTGCTGCAATAAGTTCAATTAAAACAATTAATAAAATAAAAAATAAACTATACCCAAAACTAGAAAGATACTGTAAAGTTATGGTTGATGAGATAGACGATCTTGCAACTGATTATAAAATACCACACACAATCAATTCTATAGCATCCATGTTCCAAATTTTCTTTACCAATCAAAAAGTTATTGATTATAAAACATCAAAAAAATCAAGTACAAAAAAATTCCATAAATTATTTACAAATCTATTAAAAAATGGAATATTCACGGCTCCCTCTCAATATGAAACTGTATTTTTATCTGATGCACATACTGATGCGAACATTACCAAGGCATTAGGTGCTTATGGATTGTCATTAAAGGCTGTGAAAAATTGAATTACAAATTAGGAACGCGTGGTAGTCCTCTTTCTCTGGCACAAACTAATTGGGTTTTAGATGAACTCAAGAATACTGATTCTTCTCTATCATTTGATATTGAAAAAATTACAACTAAAGGTGATACTGATACAAGACCCTTGTTTGCAATGGAACAAAAAGGAATATTTGAAAAAGAAATTGATCGTGCAGTATCTGAAAAACGAGTGGATTTTGCAGTTCACAGTATGAAAGATGTTCCTTCAGATTTAGATTCATCATTAACAATTGCGTGTGTTCCAAAACGTGAATCTGTAAATGATGTTTTGATAACAAATGATGGTTTTTCTTTGGATTCAATTCCTTCAGGTTCAACAGTTGGAAGTAGTAGTCTAAGACGTGCAGTTCAACTCTCAAGAAAACGTCCTGATCTAAATGTTAAACCAATTCGTGGTAATATTGAAACAAGAATTAACAAAGTAACTGAAAAAAAAATTGATGGAGTGGTTCTTGCAAAAGCTGGAATTTCTAGACTAGGTGTAGAAACAAAACATTCTCTTTTATCAAAAGATGAATTTCTTCCATCGCCGGGTCAAGGTGCATTAGCCATAATTTGTAGAAGTGATGATTCAAAAACAATTGAAATGTTAAAAAAAATTGAAGATAAAAATTCTAGAATTGAAGTAGAAGCCGAACGCTCATTATCTGAACATATTGATTCTGGTTGTAGATTCCCAGTTGGAGCCTATGCATCAGTAAAGTCAAACTCATTAATTCTAAAAGTAGGTGTTTATTCTATGGATGGAAAAAAATCAATCTTGATAGAAGAAAACGGTACAATTGAAAATCCATTTGAATTAGGTAAAAAAATTGGAAATGAATTAAAATCACAAGGTGTATCAGAGATTGCTTCTAATTGGAGAGAAAAATTGGAAGAGTGGAATAAACAATGACTGGAAAAGTATACCTAGTTGGAGCAGGTCCTGGAGATCCAAAATTAATTACATTACGTGCAGTTGAATTATTGAAAGATGCAGATGTAGTTTTGTACGATAGATTGGTTAGTAAAAAAATAATTTCTATGATTCCAAAACGTACCAAAACCATCTATGTTGGTCGTGCTGTTGGTGATGATACACGACATCAAGATGGAACAAATGAACTAATGGTCAAGTATGCAAAATTAAACAAAAAAGTTGTTAGATTGAAAGGTGGTGATCCAATTATTTTTGGACGTGGAGGTGAAGAAGCTGAATTTCTAAAATCATTCAAAGTAAAATATGAAATAGTTCCTGGAATAACATCTGGAATTGGTTCTGCAACTTATGCTGGAATACCGTTAACACATAGAAAATATGCATCATCTGCTGTATTTGTTACTGGTCATGAGGACCCTGAAAAAAATGAAGAAATTGTAAAATGGAAAAAACTTGCGAAATCTGTAGACACCATTGTTATAATGATGGGACTCTCAAGAATTGGAATAATTTCAAAACAACTTATTGACGGTGGAATGAAAAAATCAACTCCTGTAGCAGTAATTCAAAATGGAACAACACCAAAACAAAAAATGATTGTTGGTACTCTAACTAACATTGGATCTAAAATAAAAAAAGAAAAAATGTCTCCTCCTGCAAATATAATTATAGGTGAAGTTGTTAAATTGCATAAAACTATAGGATGGAAAAAATGAGTCAAGAAAAAACCATTGCCATAACACGTTCAAAAGATGATTCTGAAGAATTCATACAATTAATTACAGAACATAATGCAACTCCTATAACACTTCCAACTATAGAACTTGTTAGCAAAGGTGAAAAAATAGTTGATGATTTTTTAACATCTACTAAAACTGAAAATCCAGATTATTCTGTGTTTATGAGTTCAAAAGCTGTTAAATTATTAATTGAAAGTTCTAAAAAAATCTCGAAATTTGAAGAATTACGATTGGCGATAACTAATACCATTGTAATAGCAGTTGGCCCAAAAACCAAAGAGGCATTAGAAAACGAAAACATTAAGGTTTCACATATGCCTACAAGATACTCATCTGTTGGTGTTGGTGAAGTATTCACAAAACTCAATGCAGTTGGAAAAAAGGTGATTGTGCCTAGAAGCGGTGCATCTACGCCATTCTTAAAAGAACTACTTGAAAAAATTGGATTAGAAATAATTGAATTGTATCTTTACGATGTTTGTGCCTTTAGAGATACTTCTCAATGGAATGACTTTCGTTTACTATTCTCAAAAAATTCTGTTGATGGAATAATCTTTACAAGTGCATCATCTGTTAGAGCATTTTTTGAAATAATGACAAAAGATCTTGAACATTCTCAACTCTTAGAAAATTTACAGAAAACCAAAGTAATTGCAATAGGGCCATTTACTGCTGATGAACTAAAGAAATTTGATGTTCAAAACATAATTGCTGATGTTCATACAGTAGCTGGCTCAGTAGATGTAATGGTTAATGAATTATCATTAGCTTAACCTATTTAGCCTAGCCTAAATTTCCTCGAACTTTTATAATAACAACGTTGTATTTTGTGTATGGCTACTGAAAACTTTGATATGGATTATTCAAAGTATGATTTCAAAGACTCAACTGAAATGTATGTTCATTTGAGCAAAAAAGGTCTGTCAAAAGATACTGTAATTGGAATCAGTAAAATGAAAGATGAACCACAGTGGATGTTAGATTTTAGATTAAGATCATATGAGGCATTTATGAAAAAACCTATGCCAAAATGGGGACCAGATCTAAGCAAAATTGATTTTCAAAATATTTACTATTATGCAAAGGCTTCAGAAAAAACTGAAAAAAACTGGGATGACGTTCCAGAAGATGTAAAAAATACATTTGATAAACTTGGAATTCCTGAAGCAGAAAAGAAATTCCTTGCTGGTGTTGGTGCACAATATGAATCAGAAGTTGTTTATCATAATCTCAGAGAAGATTTAGCAAAACAAGGTGTTTTATTTTTAGACACTGATAGTGCTCTAAAAGAACATCCTGAAATATTCAAAAAATATTTTGGAAAAATGATTCCTCCTGAAGATAACAAATTTTCTGCATTAAACAGTGCAGTTTGGAGTGGAGGCTCATTCATCTACATTCCTCCGGGAGTTAAAGTAGACATGCCTCTACAGGCTTACTTTAGAATTAATGCAGAAAACATCGGTCAATTTGAGCGTACATTAAT
>CABXGK010000031.1 GCA_902511735.1 uncultured marine group I thaumarchaeote | reverse complement strand
CATAATTTCTTAGTTTACTTGGAAGAGAAATTCCTAAGAGCATCTTTCTTCCATTTTGTTCCATTTTTAGAGTCATTTCATCATCCATTGATTCATCATCATCAGACCATTCAATGATATGAGTTAGGTATACTTTGATGTTTGATGATTCCTTCATAACATAATTGACATAGTTTAATGCACGCATTGATGAAACAGACCCATCAACTGCAACAAGTATTTTTTGTGCAATTTCTTTGTCACTAAGATCATGACCATATTTGTCAGTTTTTCGAGGTTTTGAAGAATTTACAATATTTTTCATTACGTGAGATATACCATCTCTAGATTGGATAATAGGAAGAATCCATATCAGAGATGCAGCAGCTACGGCCCATAAGATGGCCACCCATATCCATACAGTGTAAACAGTTTCAGTAAATACATAATTTGAAAAAAACAATGGAATTGGCCAAACTACTACAAGAATTAATGTCAAAGACAATCCATATTGTTTACTAAAACGAGATGCATTTCTAAGAGATTTTTCGTTAGTTTCTTTTTCAAGTCTTTTTCGTATTTTTTCATCAACAACAATTATTTCATGTTTGAGTTTTGAGAAATTGAAATTTTCAGGTCGGAATAAACTTCCAATTACAGTTATTGCTAAACTCGTCAAAATTGATGCAAGATTTCCTGCTAAAAGTGCAAACATGTCAGATGTAGAAGCTAGAGTTATTTCTCCAGAGGTCATAAATGAATATCCTAACCATGTGGTTACACCACATACTAATCCAATTATTGCAGCCGAAGTTGCAACATATCGATTTGTGTTTTTCCATAAGATAGCAAGTGAAATTGGAGCGACAGCAGAACCAATCAACACACCCATTGCCAGATATACATACTGTAAACTAATTCCTGACATGAACAGTATAGATGCCAGTGCACCCATTCCAAGACCAAATCCCAAAATAGAATATCGAGATATTTTCATTAATTGTCGGCCGGTTGATGAAGGTTTGATGTATGTTCTAAACACATCATATGTAACAAGAGATGATACGGAGATTAATTGTGCAGAACCTGCTGCAGTAACTGTAGTAAACAATACAGTAAGCATGAGAATTGCACCGACATCGCCTAAAATGTGAGCAGCAGCTAAAGGTGCTACCAATCCAGAACTAATCTCTAGAGGAGTGAGTTGTAGATTTACAGCTACTGCTG
Source organism: uncultured marine group I thaumarchaeote (assembly GCA_902511735.1). Taxonomy (GTDB): domain Archaea; phylum Thermoproteota; class Nitrososphaeria; order Nitrososphaerales; family Nitrosopumilaceae; genus Nitrosopelagicus. The sequence goes on along the minus strand of CABXGK010000031.1, from coordinate 5,952 downwards.
CAAGACCAAGCGTTGTTGCTAAAGCAAATGGAATTGCAAACCATGCAAGACCGCCAACCAAAAAACCAGGAACTACAGAACGAGGTCTTGATGCAATTGCACGTTGCCAGTACGATTGATCAACAAATACAGTTCCAAAGTTTCCTACAATATTGATTATACCAAAAATCAATGCACCGACAGACGCCAAAGTTAGGAATGAACCTGCTGCATTTCCATCAACGGGAGACATTGTAGCTGCGTCAGATAATTTTTCAAACATTCCAGAAATACCACCGATATCATCATTTGTGAAATAAATTGCAGAGACGAATATCAAAACAACTACAAAGATAAACGCGGTGTTAAAATATTCAGCAAGAAATGTAGCTTTTAATCCTCCAAATAAGGTATATGCAATAACACCAATAGGAATCAAAAATGCTGCAATGTAAACATCTATTCCTGTTAATGCATTTACAACAGCAGCACCTCCTAAAACAAGCATTGCAGTTACTATGACGTTTGTTAAAAATGCAAAACTCAGAAAAACTTTATGAGAAGATTTTCCAAATCTTGCATTAATCATTTCAGGAAAAGTATGAGACATAGGGGATTTTCGTTTTAGTTCAATTGCAATTATAGCAAAAAGTACAACTTGAATAGATGCACCTGCAGCATACCAAAATGGACCACTTACACCGTACTGATATGCAACGGTAGAAGATTGTAGAAGTGTGGCAGCCCAAGTCCATGCAGATACAACAGATGTTACAATCAGACCAGTCTTTACAGTTCGGCCAGCGGTAGAAAACCACTCAAATGTTTTTTTTGTTCCAAGCCATTTTGTTTCGGCTTTTACTAAAATCAAAACTGCAGATGCCATGAGTATTCCAACTCCAATCAAAATAAGATAACCTACACTTTCATCCAGTATGTACGACAATCATTTGAAATAGCAGCATAATTATTTAAACTCATAGTGCTAATTACTATAGGAATTACTGAAACCCTTACATATTCTGAATCAAATATTGTATAATATGCTTGATGAAATTGATGAACTAATCATTTCTGCGTTATCGAAAGATTCAAGACAAGATTCTGCAGAATTATGGGATTTTCTTAGAGGGTTTGGGCATGAAATAACTCAAGAAGAGATTGAATCACGAATATCAAAATTAAATGAAGATGGAGTGATCAAAGGTTATTCGATTACGGTAGATCCAAAAAAATTACCACAGAGAATTATCAGAACTACTCTAATTACATTCAAGGTTTCACAATCTCTAAAAAAGAGAACAGAAAGTTTGGAAAAATATCTAACAGATGCACCATTTGTTGTATTTTCTGGAAGTACCAAAGGAGGTTTAGATTGGATTACAATCAGAGCATTCCCATCAGTTGAAATTGCAGATGAGGAGACAGATATTTTCAGAAATCTATTTGGAGATATAATTCAAACATATCAGGTGTATGATTTTGCACCAACAAAAGAGGTATCATTACATGCTTTATCATACACGCAAAAAGAACACAAAGAATTTCTCAAAGAATGGATGCCACCATTTCTTTAGGTTTTTAGATTTTTCTTTAAAGTAACTCTTTCAAAATGAATTGTTTCATCAAGTAATTCATGTAGTTTGTATCTCAAATCCATCATGTATGTGACCATTTCGCTTCTAACTTTTGGATCAGAAATGGTGTGAGCTTCATTTGCAACAGAATCAATTCTAGATAATGCCATCTTTAGGCCAAGTTTTGTTTTTTTGGTGATTCTTTGAGATTGTTCTTTTTTAGTATCTAGAGGATTCTTTTTGGATATCTTTTCTTTTTTTATCGAACGAATTTGTTTAACGGTGAGTTTTTCCTCAGCAATTCTACGAGTAAGATCATCTCGTTCATCAGAAGGGACACCCAAAAGCTCCAAACTTTGACTAACAGAAATGGTGTTTTGCATAAGCTGTTTTTTTGCACTAGATGGAAGTTTTAATAATTGAATTCTATGAGAGACATATTCTTCACTTTTTTCAATTTTATTTGCTAGTTCAGATACTCCTCCCCAACCAAAATCATCAACATATTTTTTGAAAGCTTCTGCCTCTTCAAGAGGAGTGAAAGATTGTCGTTGAATATTCTCAGTTAATTGGATTTCATACGTTTGTTTATCACTTAATTCTCTAATTTTTGATTGAATGTGTCTCCATCTCAAAGAGCGACATGCTTCAAATCTGCGATATCCTGCAACGATTTCAAATCCATGGGATACCGGCCTAACAAGAATTGGTTGTAAGAGCCCATGTTCAGATATGCTTTTTACAAGTGAACGAAACTCTGATGCTTTTTTATCAATTTTATGACGAACCTCAAAAGGAGATGGTTTTACCATTCTCATTTCAATTGGTTCAATAATACTAGAATCAAAATTCTCCATGCCCGTCAGGTATAGTGCTAACTGGAGCTACTTAGACTTGTTGGTTCGATAATTGGTAAACTGATAGATACCACATAATTTACATCTCAATTTTTAAGATAGTAGAATTTTACTTGTATGTGGAATTAGATACAACTGATTTGAAGGTGATGGGAGCAATCAAAAAAGGACTAACAACATTTGGTGGCATAAAAAGTGGAGTTAATTTGAAAAAGGATGAACTTGTAAAAATTTTAGATATTTTAGATAACAGTGAGATGATAAAATCAACAGCAAGTACAGGATTATTAGGACAGAAAAAATTAATTATCGATTTAACAGATAAAGGAGAAGAAAGAATTCAAGAGTATCTAGAAATTTTACGAGTGAAATGGAGAGAAATGCTTGATTTGGCAATAGCAGGGGAAAGGGCTCAACTTGATGAAATAATCAAAGAGAATCCATTCATGGTAAATATGATGGTGTTTTTTGGCGTGACAGATTTGCCAACTTTAAGCAGATTAAATTTAAGATTTCTTTTAGAAGGAAAACATCTTTGCTACAAATGTAAAAAAGAGCTTAAAGGATTTATGCAAAAGTTTGCAGTTTCAGATGTGAGAAAATTTAACTTTAAACTACCTCGTGGAATGACTACTAGAGACGACTTGTGTGCGGATTGTTTTAACAACCTAACTAGGTAGAACGGGACATTCTTTTTTTAACTATCTGAAGTACAATTCTTGCAATAATTACTCCAGCTACAATAATTATGGAATATGTCCAAATGTCAGCCAAATCTTGATCTTCTTGTTGTGCCTCATCTAGAGGTGTTGAATCAAATTGAGCGCCAGGAGCAAATAGGTCCTTATCCATTACAGTCTCAGCAAAAGCAGCACCAGGTACAATTGTAATTACCATGACAGATAATGCAATGAAATATGGATTCAAGTGAATATTTTATTGGATTGATGGATTTAACGATTTATGAACTAACCTAGAAAGTTGGTTACACCTAGAAAGAGACCAATGATGCTGATTAATACAACTACGACTCCCATTACCTGCTTGTCATTCATAATAATCGTAAAAAAACGACCAATTTAACAATTCATGATGAATGATTTTTGTAGATTAATTGAATTTGTTTTCAAAAACAACTTCATCTAATGACAATTGACCGCCACGTTCTGCTGCAGGAGAAGCAGCCTTTCCAACAACAATCATCATTACAATTATGTGATCATCAGGAAGATTAATGATTTTTGCCATTTCATTATATTCAAAACCAACCATAGGACAAGAATCAAGACCCATTTGTTTTGCAGCAAGCATTATGGTTTGTGCTGCAAATCCACAAGAACGCATTGCTTCATCACGTCTGTGTTGAGGGCTATCAGAGTATTTCTTATGCATTGCTTCTTTGACATGTTCCTGTTTTTCCAGAGGATGATTTTTCCAGTATCTCATAGGATCGTCTTTCCAGGCATTCATGTTTCCGCATAGTAAAATTACTAATGAGCCATCTAATGGCTGAGCCTGATTGCGAGCAGCAACATGAATTTTTTCTTTGACTGCTTGATCAGTTACAGTGACAAATCTCCAGTTTTGTTGATTGTAACTGGTAGGAGAAAGCAAGGTAAGTTTCATCAAAGATTGAACTTGTTCATCAGTCATTTTGTAACTGCTATCAAATTTTTTAATTGCACGTCTTGTTTTAATTGCATCAAAAGTATCCATTTTCTATATCACATCTATTTTTTATTTTGGGTGTGAACACAATTCAGCCAAAACACCTTGAAGTGATTTTGGATGAATGAATGTTACTTTGGTTCCAGCAGAACCTGGGCGAACTTTACCTAAAAATTGAACACCACAACCTTCCATACGTTCAACTTCACCATCAATGTTATCAGTCTCCAACGCCATATGATGCAAGCCCTGTCCTTTTTTATCAAGAAATTTTTTAATTGGACTTTGATCATTTGTTGGTTGTATTAATTCAATTCGTCCATTTTCCATTGGAATGATAGCAACTTTTACTCCTTCAGTTTCAACTGTTTCAAATTCAATCTCATCAATGCCAAGCGCTTGTTGGTAAATTTTTGCAGATGCTTCTACATCATTTACTGCAATTGCAATATGATCAATTTTCATCTAGAATATCTCCTTTGGTCTATACTCACCAAAAACTTCTCTTAGAGTGTTACTAATTTCTCCAGTGGTGGCATATGTCTTAACAGAATCTAAAATGAATGGCATTAGATTTTTGTCCGTTTCTGCTGCTGCCTGTAATTTTGATAGTGCGCTGTTAGTCTTTTTGTTATCTCTAGATTTTCGTAATGCCTTGATAGCTTTTTCTTGTTTTCTGCCTAGTGAATCGTCAATTCTGAGTAGTTTTTGCTTTGCCTCAACCTCATCGACAAATTTGTTGACGCCGACTAAAACTCGTGATGTATCATCTACCTCTTTTTTGATACGATATGCATTTTGTCTGATTTCGGCTTGGAAGAATCCCTTTTCAATTGCCTTTAGAGAACCGCCCATTTTATCAATTTTTTGGAGATATGCCCAGGTCTGCTCTTCAATTTCATCACATAATTCTTCTAAATAATGAGAGCCCGCCATCGGGTCTACAGTTTTTGTAATACCAGATTCAGCTGCAACAATTTGTTGTGTTCTTAATGCAATCTTTGCAGATTCTTCAGTTGGCAATGCAAGTGCTTCATCTCGAGAGTTTGTATGAAGTGATTGGGTTCCACCTAATACAGCAGCCATTGTTTGCATTGCAACACGTACAATGTTATTATCTGGTTGTTGTGCAGTTAATGACTCACCGCTTGTTTGAGTATGGAATTTTAATTGTAATGATTTTTCATTTTTTGCGTGAAATCTTTCTTTTAGAATTTTTGCATAGATTTTTCTTGCAACTCTAAACTTTGCAATTTCTTCAAAGAATTCGATAGTACAACAAAAGAAAAATGATAATCTAGGCGCAAATTCATCTATCTTCAATCCCTGATCAATACAAGTTTCAATATATTGAATAGCATTGGCAATTGTAAATGCAATTTCTTGTACAGCATTTGATCCTGCCTCTCTTATGTGATAACCTGAAATAGAAACAGGATACCATTGAGGAACTTCAGTTGCACAATATCCAATCATATCACCAATAATACGCATTGATGGTTCTGGAGGATAGATGTAGGTATTTCTTGCAATGTATTCTTTGAGAATATCATTTTGTGTGGTTCCTCGTAATTGCTTACTGGAGAATCCTTGTGATTGTCCTACTGCAATATAATATGCAAGCAGTGTTGAGGCCGTTGCATTAATTGTCATTGATGTCGAAACATTTCCTAGTTCAATTCCATTGAATACAGTTTGCATATCTTTTAGAGAGGATATTGAAACACCAACTTTTCCTACCTCGCCTTCTGCTTGTGGCGCATCAGGATCATGACCAATCTGAGTTGGTAAATCAAATGCCATTGAAATTCCGGTTTGCCCTTTTTCTAACATAAACTTGTATCTTTTGTTACTTTGTGCAGCATCACCAA
>CABXGK010000030.1 GCA_902511735.1 uncultured marine group I thaumarchaeote | reverse complement strand
GATGTTGTTCCTGGTGAGCTAATCAAAATTAGTAAAGAAGGTGGGTTTGAAACTGAAATGTTTTCTGATGATCAAAATCGTGCACATTGTTCTTTTGAATTTACTTACTTTGCTCAACCTTCCAGTAAGATGGAAGGTACAAACATCTATCTTGCACGTAAAAGAATTGGACAATTTCTTGCAAAAAAATACCCTATACATGACGCTGATGTAGTAATTCCTGTTCCTGACTCTGCACGACCTGCTGCATTGGGTTATGCTCAAGAACTTGGAATTCAGTTTGACGAAGGGTTGTTAAAAGATCGTTACAGTAAGAAAGGTCCTTTACGAAGTTTCATTGAACCACACCAAAGCGATAGAGTGGAAATCAATAGATGGATTATCCCAATTCGTGAAGTTATTGAAAATAAACACGTTATAATTATTGATGATAGCTTAGTCCGAGGTACAAGTTCTAAAGCAATAATCAAAGCATTACGTCGTTCAGGAGCTAGAAAAATAAGCATGATGATCACATATCCTCCAATAAAATTCCCATGTTATGCTGGAATTGACTTCCCATCACAAGAAGAACTTGCAACTTTTGATGGTGGTAAAGATATGAATGAACAACAAATGATTGAAAAAGTTCGTAATGATATTGGTGCAGATTTTTTAGGATACAATGATGCAGAGAATCTTGCAAACGCTGTTGGTATTCCAAAAGACTCGATGTGTTTTACATGTGCCACTGGGGATTATGCTCCTCTAGGAATTACCCCAAATTTTAATAAGATGAAACAGATGAAAAGTGTCTAATGGAAACTGCATACGTTTTAGTTCAATGTAAAATTGCACATGAAATGGAAGTACTAAAAGCATTGTTAGAAATTGATTTAGTTAAAGAAGCAAAAGGCACATTTGGATATTATGATATATTCACAAAAATTCAAGGTGAAAGTTCAGAAGAAATTGAAGATATCATCACAAAAAAAATACGTACTATTGAAAACGTCACTACCACTACTACCTTATCCATAATTCCTGAGCAGGATTTTGAAAAATGAGTAAAGAAACACGTTCTATAGATAAGAAAGGATTTTCAAATAAATTTTTTGAAGAGCTTGATAAAGAACATGACAATGCAAAGGAATTTGCAAAACGCCAAAAAGAATTAAAAGAAAAAAAAGACAAAAATAACTAATTTCTGTTCTTTTATACTAATTTTACAAGCAATCTACAACCCGATTGGGGGTATTGTCCTTCTGCAAGTAGGCTCAATTACTCTCAATCTTGGGTTGTGTTCTTAAATAGTATCTTTGTAAGTATATGGCATGAAATTACGATGTACTTCTTGTGCAAAGTTTTGCTGTGATGGAAAAAAATGTAGTTGTACATGTCACAAAAAATCGTTTAGTCGAACAAATTCATACCTCTCAAATGTAATGGATGTTCTAACAAAACAAAAAATCAAGAGTGTAAAAAGTATTGATCTAAATTGGCAAACAAGTATTCTTGGCTCTATGATGAGACTAGAATAAGAAAAATCCTTTATTCTAGTTTTCTATTGTTTTTTAATGGTTAATAAAATTCCAGTTTTTGGAGGAATTGCTGCTGCTATCGGAATAGCTGCATTCTTCTTGATTTCTATTCCTGCAGGATTAATACAAGAAGAGTATTCTTTATCTGTTGATCCAACAAAAGAAAAACAAAGTTTGTTTATTATGGCTCGTGTATCTCTAGAAAATACTGGATCTAAACCTCTAACAAATGTTGAACTTAATTTTGGCGAAGGTGATAAAATTTATCTTGGAACTTTAAAGCCTGGACAATTTGAAATAATTTCTCCGCCACAAGGAAATTCATTACAATATGTTATTGTTACTTCTAATGAAGGAGTTTATGTCAGTAAGGTTTATCGTGAACCAATTGCTATGCCTGGCATGATGGGGTCTTAGTGATTTTATGAAATTTCTTAATTCTGGTAAAGTAAAAGATGTTTACGATATGGGTGATGATGAATTATTATTTAATTTTAGTAATCGTGTATCGGCATATGATGTCAAATTTAATAATGAAATTCCGCAAAAGGGAAAGGTATTATGTAAATTTGCAAAATTTTGGTTTGAACAACTAGATGTTGACAATCATTTTGTAAAATCTCACTCTGATACTGAAATAATTGTAAAAAAAATGGACATGTTGCCTATTGAATGTGTAGTACGTGGTTACTTTTATGGTAGTCTTGTTAATAGATGGAAATCTGGTGAGGTTACTTTACCTGAAAACACGGATACTATTCTTGCATCAAAACTTCCTACTCCATTATTTGATCCTACTACAAAATCTGAACATGATATTCCTATAACAAAAGAAGATGCAATAAATCAAAATCTTGTTACACTTGATGATTACGAATGGTTATCAGAAAAAACCATTGAAATCTACAATAAAATGTCATTAATTGCTGATAATGCGGGGTTCATACTCGCTGATTTAAAATTAGAATTTGGACGATTGAATGGTAAAATCACTCTTGGAGACTCTATTGGTCCTGATGAATATCGTTTATGGCCAAAATCTTCTTACAGTCCTGGCAAAATTCAAGAAGCGTTTGATAAACAGCTTCTTCGTGACTGGTTAACTGAGAATGGATATCAAAAACAATTTGAAAATTCACGGTCTATGGGTCAAGAACCTGTCGCTCCTGCAATTCCCATTGATATAATTCAAAAAATGACTGATAGGTATGTTGAAGCATACGAGCGCACTACTGGTCAGCCGCTTTAACTCGATTTCTAAATACCATATTTTCTCTACATGCCACCTATTTTGACACTCTTTCCCTGATTTTCAGGATATTTCCCAATAATTCTTGATTTTTTCACCTCTACTGATTTTTTTGTAACTGTATCAATCTAATTGATACCCCTACGAGAAATATAGTATATACTACAATAATATTGATATTGCTACTAAAAAGATACAGTGGGCTACTACATTTTTAGTTGCATAAAAAAAATAACGGATTTGGACAAAAAATACTGATACAGATAACTTTTAGCTAAGATCTATAGGAAATACTACATGTCAACAATACTCGAAAAACCAATATCGGTGAATCGTACGCTTGCAACAAGTCTGGAACATGCAAAAGCTATCGAGGACCCCGCACGAGCAAAAATTCTGCAATCGCTATATCGAAAACATCTAAACGCAGAACAAATCACAGCGCAATTGAAAAAATCTGGATTCAAAAAGGCTTTGACAACTACGAGACATCATCTGGAGATTCTCAAAGAAGCCGAATTGATTGAAGTTGTGAAAATTGAAGAAAAACGTGGGGCCATGATAAAATTCTACGGTACATCGACAAAGTTACTCGACTATGAAACCCCTAAAGACTTTGAGAAAAAATACTCTACAGTCATAAAGTCAACGTCCAAGCATATTGAACAACTTCTAGACGCACTTTCAAAAAAGACTGGTAAGGCAAAAAAATCTCAAAATAAGCAGGAATATAGTCAGTACTTGATGATGGAAATTGTAAATCGTGCTGTTACAACGGTCTTTGAAAAAAGACACTGATTACAATACCTCTATGATCATCTTGCCCTTGGTTTGTGGGTTTTGAAGGAGACGGACTAAGTCTCTAGGTATGTCACTGGATGCCTTGTCGCAATTGATAGCGATAGTACGGGAGCATGTGAATGCACTCTTTCGCAGTACTATATCGCTTACATGCTTTAGCGTTAGCTTTTCAGAACCGTGCCCTTGAATTTTGAATAGAAATTTCCCTACTTTGATAGTAAATTTGATTTTTGATTCGGGATTTTGAATTTTCTTCTTCATCTTTTCAGGTAAATCTATGCATGATATGCCTGAATTTACGCCTACTATACAATCTCCCTGGGATGTGAGGCTATCATCTTTAGTAATTTCCAAAGTTTTCTCATGAAGTGATAATACTTCTTTATGACCTGTGAATGTAATCACTAATTTCATGATATTTTGAAATTTTTGAGACATAAATATTCAATTTGTGATACTATAGTATGGATTCCAAGGCTGAACTTTTACTAAACGGGCAAAATTTAGTATTTCTTGCAACTTCTATGCAAGATGGTTCTCCACAAGTCACTCCTGTTTGGGGAGATTTTGAAGATTCACACATTCGAATTAACACTGCAGAGGGTCGATTAAAACACAAAAACATACTTCGTGATCCCCGTGTGGCAATATCTGTAGTTGATTCCAAAAACCCTCTTGATATGACGTCAATTAGAGGTAAAGTTGTTGAAATAATCCCTGATTATGAATACAAACATGCTGATTTTCTAACAAAAAAATACCTAGGTAAAGAAAAATATCCTTTCAAGCGTCCTGATGAAAAAAGAATTATTCTAAAAATCGTTCCTGAAAAAATCTTCGTTTTACCTCATTTACCTATGAACGAGGAGTAACAATAAACAATATTTCTTAATTCGAATTTAGAAACATTACTTATCTTAACCTGTACGTTACATTGAGGGGTTTAGCTTTTGTTCGTGACTTGTAAAAACACACAATGTTGTAATGGGTAATGGTGGTGTTTTGACCTTTGGTTTGCATATCTACGAACAAACGTTCAACCCCCCCTGTTTTTTGGCATTTCTGAAAATATGGTCTATTCGTAAAATGTGATTGATATCTAGGGGGTTTAGCTTTTACGAACAAATTTGATTTTTTACAATTAAAACGTCTTGATCAAAAATCGATTTGTTTTTTCACTCATTTCTGTAATTTCTTCTAAAGCTTTGAAGAAAAATGGCTGATTTAGCTGCTCTGGTTTGTCTAAAACAATGTAAACTCCCACCTTTTTCTTCCCATCTTCCTCCAAAAATTTCCCAACGGCCTTAATTGAATAACAAAAATCATCAATTTTTTTCTTAAAGTTATCTTGTTCTGTATCATTTAATTCTCTAAATCTAATCAATTGTTTAGTTTTCATTTCAATTTTAATTCCAATGACTAGTATGTTTTCCTGATCTTTTGGTTCAAATACTTCTGTATCATTTCCTAAACCATCTGAATTGTTTATGGTAATCTTGAATGTCGCATCTTCAGATTTTGCTTGATTAAAATCATAATTTTCATGTATTAGCCATCTTTCTACATTATCTCTTAAACGTGACATGTTGAACAGGACTGTTCATAGTATAACTAGTTTAACACATCATGATAAGGAATATTTCTAAACTCGAATTTAGAAACATTTAGAGATTTACGCTATAATCCTGTTCAAAGGTTCCAGTTGAAAATAACGAAATCTGTACAATAATGTTGATTACAGTTAGAAAAATTCCTACCCACAAACATTTTTTTGCTTTCTGAGGATCATCTCTTCTAATTGCAAAGTATGCAATGATTCCTCCAATCAAACCAAAGAAAATTGGAACTAAATACCATGCACGTGAACGAATTTTTTCAGGATACATTGATTTTCAGAAATTTTTTCCTCTATTTACTTTTTGCAAGCTTTTTTTGTACTTGAGTAATTTCTATTTCTACTGTCTCTAAAGGTTCTTCTGTAACATTTCGTTTAATAGAAAACATTTTTGGTTTTTCAAAGTCTTCTGTGCAATCTGGACATGCATAAACCAAAACTCTGTGTTCATTAGGTGCTTTTGGATTTGATAATCTTGGATAATAGACCAGTCTTGCGCCACAATCGACACAATATCTGTTAGCCCTTCTAGTTCTGGCCAATGTAACACTCCTGCATACTTACTATAATCGATCCAATATTAGATCGATCCTGTCTAACGATCTAAACTAACAACGTGCAAAAAAATGATCTAAAATTAAAAAGCGCCGTGTATCAGATTTGAACTGATGACCAATCGATTAACAGTCGAACGCTCTACCAGGCTGAGCTAACGCGGCATCAATTTTTTCCAAGTAAAATGCGATTTAATCCTTCCGACGAATTAATTCTGATTGAATTTTGTGAAAAAAGCAGCAATCTCATCAGAATGTTTTTCCACAATTCCTACAATTTCCATATGTTCTTCTGCACTTGGTTCTCTTTTATGATATACTTGAAATGCACTTAGTGCTGATCCTACCATTTCCCCAACAAAAAAACCACACAAAAAATCTCCTGTATTTTCGCATTTCCAAACATCTCCAATTCTAGGTGATGCTCCGGCATTTTTGTATAACTCTAAAGTTTCTGAAACTAATTTTTCGGTTTGTTCTTTGAATTCGTTATCTAAGGCCAATTGCTTTTAATTAATTTTCAATACCTTTTTTCTTTTCAAATTTATAGACTCCGTCTAAAAATACACGATGATCTTTGTTTTTCACTCTAGAACCATTTTCAATTTCTGCTGCTGTTTGTGAAACATCAGTTAAAACATGACCTGTGATTATGACATCGTCCCCTTTTGGAACAACTTTAGTGTCTCCCCACACTTTTGTTTTTCTTGCAGCACGTTCTCCTTGGAAATTTTCAATTAGAACGGTCTTTCCTTCAACTTTAACTGTAATTGGAAAGTGTGAAAATACAATTTTCATTTTGATTGTGTATCCTTCTACTACTCCTTCGCAAAGATTTCTGATAAGTGATCTTGATGTGTTCATTATTGAACGATTTTTATCTCTTGTACCTTGTGCTTTGAACAAAACTTTTCCATCTTTAACATCAATTGTTACTGGAATTTTTTTGAAACTTTTCCATGTTTTACCTAACGGTCCTTGAACTGTTATCATCGGTTTATCATATGTGACAGTAACTCCTTCTGGAATTTCTAATTCTGCTGCAAATTTATCAATTAACTCAGTAGACATATCCTATCAAAAATCCTCCTAGTCCTTTGTTTGCTGCTTCATGATGTGACATCACTCCTTGGTTTGTTGTAACAATCAGCATTCCTCTGTTAAATGATGGAAGATATTGTTTCTCCCATTCTAAGTATTCATCTTTTTTTACTTTGAATCTTGGACTGATAGCGCCACATTTTGTAATTTTTGCCATTAATTCTATTTTGAATTTTCCACCTCTATTGTCTTCGGTTCTTGCATAATCTTTGATGTATCCGTGTTCTTTTAGAGTACTTAATGCCTCTTTTGCAATTTTTGATGTTGGAAGTACAACACATTCGGATTTTCTTCGAGCTTCTGTATTGTAAATTGTCACAAACAAATTTGCTAGTACGTTCATTGCGGGCATATCATATCACCTTAATTTTTTAAATCCTAAAGAATTTGCTACTTCTCTGAAGCATTGTCTGCATAATAATAAATCATATTTCTGAATTGATACATAACATCCGCATCTTTTACACCATCGTGCACCTCTACCATATCTTTTTTCATTTGTTGTTCCAGGAATGCTTTGTTTTCTAGGTGTATATCCGGTTCCTCTATCGCCGTATGATCTATCTTTTGCCATTACTCAACACTAGCTCCAAATTCTTTTGTTAGATATGCTTTTGCCTCGTCTGGTGTAATTTTGTGATGTTTTCCAACACTTGCTTTATGTTTACTTCTTGTAGCTATTGAAAATCCTGGTCTTGTCAATCTCACTGTTACGTTTAATCCTAAAATTCCAATTTTTGGGTCATATTTTATTCCTGGAATGTCGATGTGTTCTAAAATTCCAAACGAAACGTTACCCATTTTGTCAAATGAACGACCCTTTATTCTATTTCCTTTTGCTTCTAACAATCTTTTTAGTAATTCTTTTCCGTCATTACCTCTTACTGTAACTGCAGCTCCGATTGGTTCTCCTTTTCTGATTCCCCAATCTCTGATTGCTTTTTTTTGCAGGTCTGTCATTTACTTTTTTATTTGATATTTGTCCTAATGCTTTTTTCGCAATTTCTAC
>CABXGK010000029.1 GCA_902511735.1 uncultured marine group I thaumarchaeote | reverse complement strand
GAAAAAAACATTGGACAAGTTGGAGAATTTTTACGATCACTTTCTAACCCAAAAAAAGTTTCAATAATTTCAGGAAAAAATGTAAAAAAAATAATTGGAAAAGAGATTAATAAGTCATTGAAAAATGCAAAACTTTCAGCTGTATGGCATTTAGCAAAATCAAATCAAGTTAAAGAAACAGTTGCAATTCAGAAAAAAGTCAAGACAGCAAAAAGTGACATCATCATAGGTTTGGGGGGAGGACGGTCAGTAGATATTGCAAAATTATGTGCCTTTAACCTAAGAAGGCCGTTTATCAGCATACCTACATCTGCATCACATGATGGAATCGCAAGTCCATTTGTTTCTGTTAGAGGCGATAAGCCACATTCATTGGTAGCAACTGCACCATTAGGTGTTTTTGTGGATTTAGATATAATCAAAAAGGCTCCTAAAAAATTACTTGCCAGTGGGTGTGGAGACCTAATGGCAAAGGTAACTGCAGTTCATGATTGGGAGTTAGGCCGTGATAAAGTAGGAGAATATTATGGAAGATATTCAGCAAATCTTGCTTCAATGAGTGCAGAAATATTAATTGAAAGTGCTGAAAAATTTTCGAAAAAGAAGATGGATGTTAGAGTGATTGTTGAGGCATTGATTAGTGCAGGAGTTGCATCATGTATTGCAGGGAGTAGTAGACCATGTTCTGGCGCAGAACATTTGTTTTCACATGCAATTGATCATTTAGAATTTGGTATAGGATTACATGGTGAAAAATGTGGCATAGGTTCTATAATGATTGCAAAGTTACAAGGACAAAACTGGAAGAAGATTGTTAAAACTTTGAAAAAATCTGGTGCACCAACAACTGCAAAAGAGATTGGATTAAAACCAAAGATACTAGCTAAAGCACTTGTTATGGCACAATCATTACGACCTGAAAGATATACAATACTAAAAGAAGTAAAAATGACTGAGAAAGAAGCGTTAAAGCTTGCAAAAAGTACAGGCGTTTTATAGTTACTTAGATTTTTTTTCAGCAGGTTTTGCTGGTTTTTCTTCTTTTTTAGCTGTTTTATTTTCGTATGACTCTACAAAATTTACTTTTCCAAGAGATGGAACAAATTTGAATAGATCCATTTGTGTAAAGTGTTTGATTATTGCTAGTCCATCTGCTCTATAGATTTCTTCAGGAATTGTAATTTCTACAACGTTACCTGTTTTTTTGAAATTAATTTTATCATTTTCTACAGGTAATCTTGATTTTAGAATTTCAGTTACTCTGTCATCATCGGAATCAAGAGATTTTTTTATATCAACGTCATAAACGATTGTTTTTCCTGCAAATCTATGATTGTAATCAATTTGTACTCTACCTGAACCAATAAAACGAATAATTCCTTTTTTGTTATCAATTTCAACAGTATCACCCACAGATACTTTTTCTGCATCTTCTCCAAGTTTTCTTAGAGGAATCATTCTAACTTTTCCTTTGTCTCTTGCACCAAATCCTTTGTCTGCTGCAACTTCAATTGTCTTTTTTTCACCTGCATTTGTTTCAGGTAATGCATCATCTAGTCCTTTTAGAACCCAAGCTTCTCCTACAGAAACTAATTTTGGCATATATTTTAGATTAGGATCATGAATTGAATGTTTTTTTGCTTCATCTTCATTTGTGGTTTCAAAGACTTCACCGCTGTCTTTGATCTTAGCAGTATAATCAAGTAAAATTAATTGTCCTTTTTTGAATGTCAACGTAGTCGATTTTGAATTTCCTTATATTAAGTTAGAGCGAGTCAAGAGGCTTTAGTTTTTCTTCAGCGACTTTAAGACCTGCTTGTGCATCAGTGTCATAACCCATCATTGCCAATGTTGATGCAATTCCAGATATACATCTCATTACGTGATAACGATTAACTTCACCCATACAACCAACTCTGAAAACTTTACCTTTTAGATTTCCAAATCCACCTGCAACTAGAATTCTGAATTTCTTTGCAAGTGTGTCTCTGAATATTTTATCTTCTAATCCGTCTAGATAGTTTAATGCAATTACAACTGTAGAACGAGAATTTTCATCTGCAAATGGAGATAAACCAATTGCTGAAAGACCAGAGTATAGTGCATCTGAACAAGTTCTATGTCGTTGAATTCTTTTTTCCATTCCTTCTTCTAAAATAATTCTCATTGCTTCTCTGTATGCATACAATACAGGTAATGCAGGAGTGAATGGTGTGTGTTTTGCTTCATCATAATATTTGAAATATCTTGGCAAATTGAAATACATTGTATTTGGTGGATTAGCTTCCATGTATTTTCTAGTTCTTTGATTAATACAAATTGGTGATATTCCTGGTGGACATGCAAATGCTTTTTGAGCACCAGTCATTGCAATATCAATTCCCCATTTATCCATGTGAAGTTCTTCACCACCAACAATTGATACACCATCTAAAACATAGTAAGAGTCATTTCGTGATGTTAAATCTTTAATTCTATCTAAATAATTAATCATGGTTCCAGTTGATGTTTCGTTCCAAACACAATAGAATGCTTTAACGTCTTTATTGTTATCAAATGCTTCTTTGACTTGATCATATGTTGCATTTACACCAGGTTCAGTCTCAATTCTAATTGCTTGACCGCCTGCCCATTCAATTTGTTGTGCTAAACGAGTACTGAATTCGCCGTTAACAGGAATTATTACTTTATCATCTTTTTTAACTAAATTAACAACAGAACATTCTGTTGCACCAGTTCCAGATGCTGAGAGACAAACTGCTTCACCTTCTGTTTCAAAAATTTTCTTTGTGTTGTTTACACATTCCTCATACAATTCAACAAAATCATCACTTCTGTGATTAATTGACGGAGTAACCATTGCACGAGTAACACGTTCTGGTACGTTTGTTGGACCAGGTAACATAACTAAATATTCCAAATTTGATTTCTCCTAAGCTTCATCTGTTTGGAGGTTATTTATAATTAAAGATCTTCCAATCGTTTTTTCCCATCAATTTCTGATAAAACATCAATGGTTCCTGAAGGAACAAACTCTTTCCAGTTTTGATCGGCTAGTATTAGATTACGTATGTTAGTTCCTGACAAATCACTACGAGATTTCAAATCTACTGCAATTATGGATTTTCCTCGTTTACCATAAAGCTCGTGTGTAAAATCATCATTAGAAAAAACTACATCATATTCAGGAATTATTTCATCAACAAGATGAGTCCACTTTGAGTGGTCACCAACATCAGGTATGTAATGTATTGATACATTTTTTGATATATCATCAGTCATGGAGGAGATGATCATCTTTTTTCTTTCATCAGCAGTGAAAGGATTTCTTTTTTCATGACTCTTATTTGAGCTTCCTATTCCCACATGAAGATGTTCAACTTTAGATAATGCAAATTTGATTGCTTCTAAATGTCCTAGATGAAATGGTTGGAATCTACCTATTAGAAATCCAATCATAATTGTCCACCAGAATCAAGTACTGCTGCTAAAAATAAGATTATCACAGATAAAACAACAGTTACTTCTCCCAGTATGATAATTTTTTTTCTTAATTTTTGTAATTGTTCCTGAGGCATTTGTTTTGAAATAATTTTATCTTCAACATCTTTTCTAATTATACGAATATGTACTGCATATGTAACTAGTAATGCAATAACTAAAATTATCTTTATAATTAGAACATGACCATAATCTGTTTCATACAAGATGTCAGATTTTTGTAAGACAAGATGTGCTTGATACAATCCTGTAGCCATTAAAATAAACAATGCAGGCAATGCTAATTTGTTAAAACGTCTTCCAACTCGTATCATTAATTGCAGTCGTTCTTCTACAGACATTTCCATTTTTTTTAAAATTGGTGCAAATACAACACCGATGAACAAAGAACCACCTACCCAAATCGCGGCACTTGTAATGTGAATCCATGTTAGTAATGCTTGTTCTAAAGCCATGAAAACTGATGATTAGAACTCTATTTGACTCTTAACAAGGTTTTTTAGTATAAAATCTAAAAAAATTATTAATGAATCCACCAGGTCGTTCAGTACTAGTCATTGCAATTGTTGCATTGTTAGGAATGATGGGTGGAATTGTTTACTATGCAAGTTTGGATAATGACGATCTTTCTATGGCAACAATTGAATTAGAATCTGTTGAATTAACTGATGTGAACAGTGTTGAAAGTCGTGCAACACTAAAAGTAACGTTTCTAGTTGCGAACCCAGGTGAAGTTACAGTTACTGTACCAGTAATTACATATAGATTGTATGCTGATGGAAGTGAAATTGGAAGTGGAACATATTCAACAGAAGATGTGGCAATGCCAGGTCGTGCAGCATTTTACCCTGATGCAGAAATTCCATTAAAAAATAAATTAACTATTGTAATGTCAGAGATGAATGAAACAGTCTATAAGAAAATAATCAGTGGACAAGTTATACAATATGCTGCATCAGGACAAATGACTGTAGAATCAGCATGGAGTATTGTAGAATTAAATTTTGATACTAGATCTTAATTTTAAAATTTAGAGTGGGCCTGGAGTGATTTGAACACTCGATCACTGCCATGTCGAGGCAGCATCATAACCAAACTAGACCACAAGCCCACGAATTAAAAATTCTGAAAGAACATTATTAACGTTTAAGAGATGATGGAAATGAGGCTGGAAAATTGA
The DNA here is from genome assembly GCA_902511735.1 of uncultured marine group I thaumarchaeote. Classification (GTDB taxonomy): domain Archaea; phylum Thermoproteota; class Nitrososphaeria; order Nitrososphaerales; family Nitrosopumilaceae; genus Nitrosopelagicus. Next base: position 3,585 of record CABXGK010000029.1, on the reverse strand, counting down.
GCGACGAATTTACAGATGAAGAAAAGGCAGGGTTTTACAGAGCAATTTACTCTAGAAGAGATGTTAGATCACATTTTACACCAGAACCAATTAAGGAAGAGACATTAACTAAAATTCTTCATGCTGCACATCATGCACCATCTGTTGGATTTTCACAGCCATGGAACTTTATTTTAATAAAAGATTTGAAGACTAAACAAAAAGTCAAAGAATCTTTTCAGAAAGAACATGAAAGAGCATCAAAGTTAGTAGAAGATCCAAAAAGATCAGAATATCTTTCTCTAAAATTAGAAGGAATAATGGAATCAGATGTCAACGTTTGTGTTACATACGATCCTACTAAATTTGGACCATTCATTATAGGAACAACAAGTATACCTGAAGCTGGAATTTACAGTGTTTGTGGTGCTATACAGAATTTATGGTTGGCAGCAAGAGCAGAGAATATTGGACTAGGGTGGGTCAGCATAGTCTCTAATGACGTACTAAAAGAAGAATTAGAATTACCTGAACATATTATACCTGTTGCATATCTTTGCCTTGGACATGTAACAAATTTTGAAGATAAACCAGACTTAGAACGTTCTGGCTGGCTTCCAAGATTAGAACTAAAAGATGTTATTTATTTTGAGAAATGGAAACGTGAAGAGGATGAATCTTGGGATATAATTCAAAAAATGATTAAGACTAATCTCAAGTAAGCTTAAATTATTTCAAGTTATTTTTCTGCTGGGCTCGTGGCGCAGTATGGATAGCGCAGTAGCTTCCTAAGCTATAGGTCGAGGGATCGAAGCCCTTCGAGCCCGCTTTTTTATTACTTAAATTATGTATATTTTTGACAACATACATGAAAGTAATAGTATTATCTGGAAGCCCAAGAAAAAGCGGTAATACGCAGATTTTAATGAAACATGTACTAGAATATGTAAATCAGAAAGACGTAGATGTGAAATTTATCAATTTAGCAGATGATGGTTTTGAATCTTATCGAGGAGACTCTAGTGAAATTAATTATAATGAAAAGACATTACAGGCTGCAAAAGACATTACAGAGGCAGATGTATGGCTTGTAGGAGTTCCAGTCTACAATTCCATGTTCAGTGCAGCTTTAAAAAATATATTTGAGTTTGTGAGTTACAAGGAAACTGAAGGAATTATTGCAGGATTTGCCATCATTGCAGGAGGAATGATTAGTTTTGGAGATGTTCAGACTTTGTTTACACAGCTAATGTCGTATTTCAGAGTTATTACAAATCCTACTCCAGTTTATACATCAGCAGAAAAGATTATTGATGGAAAAATAGAAGATGAAGATGTAAAATATAGATTAACTCAGATGGTAGATAAAACATTAGAATTGGCAAGAAAAAATTAAATTAAATTTTGACCTGTGATTTGTATTGATTTGAAGATTTTAACTTCGTAATCACCTTCGTAGACATTAACTGCATTGTTTCCATCTAGATTTCTTGCACGAAATTTGTATTCGTATGTACCATCTTCATTCACATCAGTCTGTGCAAAATGAACTGGTTCATCATTTTGATAAATTTGAACGATTACGGGATATCCTTCTGCATGGTTTTCTACTGTGCCCTCAATGAATCCCCATGGCATTGTATTGTCAGAAGGAACGTACATTGATACAACTGTTTTTGTTAATTGTACACCTTCATTAGTAGAAAGTACAGTTGTGCTAGAGTCAGCAAATGACGGTGACATTCCAATCATTGCAACTAGAATAAATAATCCGGCAAAAATTCCAATTTTTGTCTTCATTAAAAAAATTATTGCATCAATAATATATTAAGATGACTGAGAATTCATCATGATGGAAGTAGAACAGAAGTGTGAATGTGAATGTCACTTTGGAGGAGCAGAAAGTTGCCCTGGCTGTAAAAAGAATCACAATTTTGAATTCAAGTGCGAACACTGTAAAGAGTAATTATTTTTGTTGTGCTAACATCTTTAGATTGTAAATTTCTGCACGAATTGTTTCAATTTCAACTTTGGTCTTTAGGTTTTTAATTTCACTTTTTAGATGTGAAATTTCTTCATCTTTTGCGTCATGTATAGCAGAAAGATCGTGTTCTAAGCCTAGTTTGTATGTAGTAATCTCTTTTTCTGTTAAATCATTGTTTTTTTTTTCGTCATGAGAGTGAGATCCATGATTGTTATCTGCAGCCTTTTGTGCAATCCAGCAGACAAAGACCATGAACCACATAATTGGAACTGCCATAATGAAGACAAATTCTAGAACTGCTGCATATGCAACTAATGGGAACCATAATCCGGTTAGAACTACTGCAAATGCTCCTGAAACAAGCGTTGCAAGATGGTTTTTCACATAACCCATTGTTCAACATGGAAAATCCCCAAAATATAACGTTAATGGTAGATTTTCAGAATTTTATAGATATAGAAAAGGGGAATTATTGCTCTGCAGTTGCTTCTACAGTAGCAGTTGAGGTTTTAGTATCAGATTGTAGTATTTGGATTTTTTCTAATAGTTCGTTTCTCAAATCACGAGCAACTCTTCTTACAGTTGGTCTTGGAACTCCTAATTCATCAACGACTTTAGTATAGATATCTTGTTTGTCGGTTACACCTTTATCAAGCAAAGAATTGATTGCCGCTTTGATTACGGTGCTTTGATTGGTACGATTCACACTGGATCGTGTAATACTGATCTATATAAAATTTCAATTTACAATTTTAGAAAAACGTCATTCGTAGTTTTAACAAAAAAAATCATCAAATTATTACAATGATAAAAGGTTTTCATTGAGAAAATAATTAATGATCAAAAGGTTATTATGATAATCGTATGTCGTTGCGACATTGGCTAGCGTAAATATAGAAACTAATCATGGAAATATTTCATTTAATTTGTTACCAGAGTTAGCACCAGAAACTGTTAGAAGTTTTGTTAAATTAGCAAATGATGGATTTTATGATGGAACACTATTTCACAGAGTAATACCTGGATTCATGATTCAAGGTGGAGACCCAAATACAAAAGATCCAAACATGAAAAGCCAATGGGGAATGGGCGGACCAGGATTTAATGTTAAGGCAGAATTTAGTTCAAGATCACATTTACGAGGAATTATTTCAATGGCAAGAGCTACAGATCCTGATAGTGCAGGTTCACAATTTTTCATAGTTACAAAAGACAGTACCTTCTTAGATAGAGAATATACTGTATTTGGGGAAGTGACAGAAGGAATGGATGTTGCAGACAAGATAGTAAGTCTTGATAGGGACCAAAATGACTGTCCTCTAGAAGATGCAAAGATGCTCAAAGTTTCAATTTCAGAGTAAAATCTTGGAAAAGGAAATTTTAATCATAATATTTTCAGTTGTATTAATTTCATTTACACCACAAGTTTTTGCTGATGATGAATTAGATGCATTACTTGCAGAGAAAAATGGTGTTCTAATTGAACAACAAACAATAATTTTCGAAGTAGGAAAACATGCAGATGTTCATGTAAAACATGTGATAAAAACAGGTGCATGGAATGAAGATAGGCCTAGAATTATCGAAGTGTTACCAAGTACACATTTGAACTTGAGTGTTGT
>CABXGK010000028.1 GCA_902511735.1 uncultured marine group I thaumarchaeote | reverse complement strand
AAACCTCTCAAAGCAATTGGTGGGGTTAATCTTACTGTTAATGACGGTGAGTTTGTCTGTATTGTAGGTCCATCTGGTTGTGGAAAATCAACATTTCTTAGAATTTTAGCTGGATTAGAAAAACCAGATGATGGAGAAATATTATTGGATGGAAAAAAACTTGTTAATACTGGACCTGATAGAATCATGGTGTTCCAAGAGGGGGCATTATTTCCATGGTTGACTGTAGAGGATAATGTTGAATATGGTTTGAAAGTTGCAGGTATACCTGAAAAGGAACGTCATGATATCTCTAAAAGATATCTTGACATGATGCAATTATCTCAATTTGCAAACTCTTACACATACCAATTGTCCACTGGTATGAAACAGCGAGTTGCTATTGCTCGTGCACTTGTAATGGATCCTGATGTATTACTCATGGATGAACCATTTGCTGCACTTGATTCTCAAACTCGAGATTTACTATTAGTTGAAATGCAAATGATCTGGCAGAAAACAAAAAAGACAATCATATTTGTCACACATAATGTACCTGAGGCAGCTGTACTTGGTTCACGTGTTGCAGTATTTAGTCACAGACCTTCAGTTGTAAAAAAATCTCTTGATATTGATTACAAAAGACCTCGAGTTGCAGAAGATGAAAACTTGGGACAATTTGAAAAACAAATTCTTGCTGCATTAAGGCATCAGGGGCCAAAATAGGTGTTATTTATGAAGGCAAATCTCTTTGGAAAAAAAATTGCATTCTATATACTGATCATAGTTGTTTGGCAAGGACTTGATTCAGCAGATATATGGCCTGATAACATATTTCCATCTCCTGTAGAAGTTGGAGAAGATCTATGGTATGGAATCTCTGATGGAAGTTTGTTTTATGGAATTGCAACTAGTATGTGGCGTTTGATAATTGGTCTGGCAATTGCAATTGGTGGTGGAATGTTACTTGGAATTGACTTGATGGAGGACAAGGAGAGAGGCCTGGTTGTACATGAGGTAAATAACACTGTAGAGTTTAAGGGATTAGTCAAGGTATCAGAGAAAAATATTCCAAAAGAGATGATCGAGTACGCAGTTCGTAATATCGATAGATAATATCAAGTACCGTTAAATTATACTTCTTTAAGAAAACATTATGAAAGTAGGAATTGTCGGCGCATCCGGTTATGTAGGAGGAGAAGTCCTTAGATTATTACTTAGCCATCCTAAAGTTGAAGTTTCCATGGTAACTTCAAGACAGCATGTAGGAAAATTTTTGCATAAAGCTCAACCTAGCCTCAGAGGATTTACTGATTTGAAATTTTCAGAATTAGATTATGAAAAAATGAGTGATACTTGTGACCTAGTTTTTACAGCAGTGCCACATGGAACAGCAACTGAAATTGTCAAATCATTGTATGACAGAGGAATGAAAATTATCCATTTAACAGTTTTTTCATTTGCATCAATCCATTTTTTGATTATTTCAGGATTTTTTTCAATATAATCTGCTCTTCCAATCAACAGTACAGATGAGAATTTATTTTCTGGCCAGAATTCATTTTCATCGAATAAACGAATGCCATCTAATTCTTCGACTAACATTGTAGCCCATGGTTCAGGAACCCATGCACCATCAATATCGCCTTTGGCAAATAATGTATAGATATCAGGATTAGATATGTTCAAAACAAAAACATCACCGCCTTTTTCAGCAGATGTGAGACCATTTTCTGCAAGATAATGACGAAGAGAAACGTCTTGAGTATTGCTAATTTGTGGGGCTGCGATTCTTTTTCCAGGATAATTTTCAATTGATTCCAAGCCAGAATTTTTTTGTATTACAAAACTTGCACCACCATTTGCAGCACTAGCAAGAATTTTCAAATCTTTCCCATCAGATTTTAGATAACCGTTGATTACAGGACCAGGTCCAACATAAGCAAGATCAACTGAGTTTGAGAAAATTGATTCAATGACTTGAGGCCCACTATCAAATATCTTTACTTGAATGTCTAAGTCTGTATCAAGATTTTTTGAAAAAGTTTGATTCTCCATTCCTACAATTGGAACTGCATGAATAATACTAGGAAAAAATGCAATGCGTATTTTTTTTTCAGAGTCATCAAAAGAGGATTGAGTGGTTCCTACAAGAACGATTACTCCAAGGACTACAATTGCAATACCAACAAGATATGGAATTTTCATAAAACAGCGTTATGTCTGAAAGTTAAATAGCCATCGAATTTTAGCTCTAGCTATTCATCTTTTGAACATAATCATAAGCCCAAAAATTGTTTATCATAAAAGATAAATGCCCACATATATTCAAACAGTTGCATTATGAAACAAAAATCAATACTTGCTTTTTCAGGTGGACTTGATACATCTGTGGTCGTCAAATACATGCAGGACATGCATGACATGGATGTAGTTACAGTAACAGTAGATGTCGGACAAGGAGATGATAATAACAAAATTGCAAGAAAAGCAAAAAAACTTGGAGTGAAAAAACATTACAATATTGATGCAAAAAAAGAATTTGTTACAGATTATATCTTTCCAGCAATCAAGGCTAATGCACTTTATCAGAAAAAATATTGTCTTGCAACTGCACTTGCAAGGCCATTAATTGCACATAAAGTTCTTGATATTGCAAAAAAAGAAAAAGTTTCATCTTTAGCACATGGATGTTCTGGAAAAGGAAATGATCAAGTACGTTTCGATAATACACTAAGGTCAGGTTCTAATCTTCCAATAATTGCACCAATTCGAGATATGAATTTAGACCGTGAAACAGAATTAAAATTTGCAAATAAACACGGTATTGAAATTGATACAGTTGCAAAGAAATTCAGTATTGATCAAAATTTGTGGGGAAGGGCAATCGAAGGAGGAGTTTTAGAAGATCCTTTTAAAGAACCACCAGATGATGCTTTTATTTGGATCAAAACAAAAAATTTGCCTGATAAACCTGCATATCTAAAAATCAAATTTGTTAAAGGAGTACCAACAGAAGTTGACGGTAAAAAATTACCTCCAGTGAAACTAATTGAATATATCAATAAAAAAGCAGGATCTCATGGTGTAGGAATTGTTGATCATATTGAAGACAGGGTAGTTGGAATAAAATCACGAGAAGTGTATGAAACTCCAGCTGCAATATGTCTAATCGAAGCGCATTCAGATCTTGAAAAAATGGTACATACAAAACATGAAACAAAATTCAAGACTCTAGTTGATGATGAATGGGCATGGATGGTTTATTCCGGACTATGGGATGATCCATTAAGAAAAGAATTGGATCAGTTTATTGAACAAGCCCAAAAACGTGTTACAGGTACTGTAAAACTAAAACTTCACAAAGGAAATGTCCGAGTGGTAGGAAGAGAATCAAAATATTCACTATACAGTCACGACATAGCCACTTATGGCAAGGATTCCACTTTTGATCAAAAATTAGCAAAAGGTTTTGTTGAATTATGGGGAATGCAGTCAACAGAAGCTAATAAATTCTAGAGATTGGTGCAAAAAAAAATATGAATTGTCCAGAATGTGACGCAAATATGAGTATCCCAGAGGATGCCGCTGTAGGCGAGATTGTTTCTTGTGGAGATTGTGGTGCAGACTATGAAATCTCAAAGAAAGAAGGTTCTGATATTGAATTAAAAGAAGCTGAAACAGTAGGCGAAGACTGGGGAGAGTAATTGCAGAAAATTTGCATAGTATTTGACAGATTAAGAACTGAGGAAAAACTACTGCAGAAAAAAGCAGAAGAGCTTGGTTACGAAACATCAATGATAGATGCAAAGATTACAAGTTTTGATACAGATAGTAAACCAGAGAACTATGATTTTGGAGATGTTGTTTTAGAACGTTGTGTTAGTTATTATCGTGGATTACATTTTACAGCATGTTTAGAATTCATGGATATTCCAGTAATTAACAAATTCGATGTTGCAAATACATGTGGAAATAAAATGATTACATCAATGTTGTTAAAGAAAAATAATATTCCTACTCCAAAAACTTACTTTTCTTTTTCAGCAGAAACAGCATTAGAGAATTTTGAAAATATTGGATACCCACTTGTAATAAAACCAATAATTGGAAGTTGGGGAAGAAGTGTAATGCCAATTAAAGATAAAGATACAGCCGAAGCTGTAATCGAAAATCGACAGGTAACTGACGGTCCTCAAGATAGGATTTATTATTTACAAGAAATGATTGATCGTCCACCACGAGATATACGAGTCATTACAGTTGGAGATCAAGCTGTATCTGCAATGTATAGAAAATCATCAGGTGGTTTTAAAACAAACATAGCATTAGGTGCAGATCCAGAACTTTGTGAAATTACAAAAGAGATTGAAGATTTGTGTGAGAAAACATCAAAAGCTGTAGGAGGAGGAATTCTTGGAATTGACTTGATGGAGGACAAGGAGAGAGGCCTGGTTGTACATGAGGTAAATAACACTGTAGAGTTTAAGGGATTAGTCAAGGTATCAGAGAAAAATATTCCAAAAGAGATGATCGAGTACGCAGTTCGTAATATCGATAGATAATATCAAGTACCGTTAAATTATACTTCTTTAAGAAAACATTATGAAAGTAGGAATTGTCGGCGCATCCGGTTATGTAGGAGGAGAAGTCCTTAGATTATTACTTAGCCATCCTAAAGTTGAAGTTTCCATGGTAACTTCAAGACAGCATGTAGGAAAATTTTTGCATAAAGCTCAACCTAGCCTCAGAGGATTTACTGATTTGAAATTTTCAGAATTAGATTATGAAAAAATGAGTGATACTTGTGACCTAGTTTTTACAGCAGTGCCACATGGAACAGCAACTGAAATTGTCAAATCATTGTATGACAGAGGAATGAAAATTATCGATTTAAGTGCAGATTATCGTTTGCACAATCCAGAAGATTATGGAAAATGGTATGGATGGGAACATCCACATCCAGACTATTTGGAAAAATCAGTATTTGGCGTTCCAGAATTACACAGAGAAGAGATAAAAAAATCACAATTGGTTTCTTGCCCAGGATGTATGGCAGTAACTTCAATGCTTGCATTAAACCCATTAATCAAAAACGATTTGATTGATACTGATCACATTGTTGTTGATTCAAAAATTGGTTCTTCTGGTGCAGGTGCAGGTGCAGGAACAGCACATGCAATGCGTGCAGGAGTCATTCGACCATACAAACCAGCAAAACACAGACACACTGGAGAAATTGAGCAGGAACTAAGTCAAACAGCCGGTAAAAAAATCAAAGTATCAATGAGTCCACATGCAGTAGATGTTGTAAGAGGAATTCTATGTACAAATCATACATTCCTTAAGAAAGATGTTGATGAGAAAGAACTTTGGAAGATTTATAGATCAGAATATAATGAAGAGCGATTTATCAGACTAATCAGAGATAAAGATGGTCTGCATAAATTCCCAGACCCAAAGTTTTTGGTTGGTTCGAACTTTTGTGATATTGGATTTGATCTAGACAGAGATAACAACCGATTAGTTGCACTATCAGCATCAGATAACTTGATGAAAGGTGCAGCAGGTTCTGCAATTCAAAACATGAATGTCATGGCAGGATTTGATGAGTTCGAAGGAATTATGTATTCCCCTCTAACACCTGTATAGTAGATGATTACAATAAAAATTGGCGGTAGTGTTGTCGATAACTTACATCCATCAACCATATCAGATATCAAAAAGGTTGTAGAACAAGAAGGCGTCATACTAGTTCATGGTGGAGGTAAAGAAGTTACTAAAGTCACAGAGCAATTAGGCAAAGAACCAAAATTTGTAGTATCACCTAGCGGAATAAAAAGTCGATATACCGATAAAGAAACTTCAGAGATTTTTACAATGGTGATGTCAGGAAGAATCAATAAAGCAATTGTTCAGATGCTACAAAAAAATGGAATAAATGCAATAGGACTTTCAGGTATGGATGGAAAAACAATAGAGGCAAATAGAAAAAAGAAGTTGATGATTATGAACGAAAAAGGAAGAAAACAGATGATTGATGGAGGATATACAGGTAAAATTTCAAATGTAAACTCAGAATTAATCAAAACAATCATGGACAAAGGGTACACACCAGTCATATCTCCAATAGCAATTAGCGAAGAATCTGAATTTCTTAATGTAGATGGTGACAGAGCAGCAGCAAATGTTGCAGGATATGTAAAATCCGATAAAGTGCTATTTATTACAAATGTAGATGGCTTACTAATGGAAGAGAAAGTAGTAGAGAAGTTATCATTACAAGAAGCAAAAGAAATTATGCCAAAAATTGGATTTGGAATGGAGAAAAAAATACTTGCTGCAACTGAAGCACTTGAAATGGGAGTTTCTGAAGCATTAATTGCAAATGGACAAAAAGAAAATCCAATTTCATCAGCAATTGCACATGATAATTGTACGGTGATAACTAAATGAGTGAAGATAAATTTCTTGGTAATCTATATCAGAGATTTCCAGTAACAATTGATAGAGGAGTAGGTGCACATGTTTGGGATACAAACAACAAAGAATACATTGATTGTATGGGAGGATATGGAGTTGCGCTACTTGGCTACCAAAATGAAAGAGTGACAAATGCATTAAAATCACAATTAGAAAAGATCATTACAGTTCACAGTTCATTGTATAATAAAACACGAGAAGAGTTTTTGGAGAATCTTTTCAAAGTAGCACCAAAGAATCTCTCACAAGTTCATCTAAACAATAGCGGTGCAGAAGCAATTGAGGCTGCAATGAAATTTGCACGAAAGTTTACAGGTAAAACAGAGATGGTAGCAATGAATGGATCCTATCATGGAAAATCTATGGGTGCACTATCAATTACATTTAATCCAAAATATAGAAAATCCTTCAAGCCACTAATAGAGAAAGTATCATTTTCACCATTTGGCGATATTGAAAAACTTCGTGAGACAGTAAATGATCAAACATCATTTGTAATTTTAGAACCTATACAAGGAGAAAGCGGAATACATGTTGCGCCTGATGGATTTTTACAAGATGTTAGAAAGTTATGTGATGAAAAAGGAATATTGTTAATTTTTGATGAAATACAGGCAGGATTAGGACGTACCGGAAAGATGTGGGCACATGAACACTGGAATACAGCACCAGACATACTATGTTTAGCAAAAGGAATTGCAGGAGGAGTTCCAATGGGTGCAACATTAGTGAAACCAGAAATTTTAGATTGTATTTCAAAGGGAGAACACTCATCAACATTTGGAGGAAATCCATTATCATGTGCAGCAGGAATTGCCACAATGCAGGCTTTAACACAAGATAAACTTGTAGAAAATTCAGCAAACATGGGAGAATTATTCAGACAAGGATTGGAGAAATTAAAGGAGAAACACCCAGTAATTAGGGAAGTTCGAGGTAAAGGATTAATGATTGGAGTAGAATTAAAATTTGAAGTGAGAGACATACTAATGGAAGGTATTGAAAAGGGATTGCTCTTATTGTATTCAGGAAGAAATATTCTGAGATTACTCCCACCATTAGTAATAACAGAAGCAGATGTAACAAAATCTTTAGAAATACTAGATGTATTATTTACTAATGAGGAGAAACGGAAAAATGCTCAAGGATAAGATAGACGAAAAAATTTTAGAATATTTGAGAAATGATTCTAGAGAATCATTTGTAGAAATTGGTAAAAAATTAAAGCTTTCAGAATCTGCAGTTCGTAGAAGAGTAAAGAATTTAGTAGATAACAAAGTTATCGAGAAATTTACAATCGAAATGGGAGAAATAAATTCTACAAGTGCGATTGTTTTAATTTCTGTTGATTCAACTACAGATACATCAAAGGTGTCATCTCGATTAACAAAATTGTATGCAGTAAAGACAGTTTATGAAATAACAGGACAATATGACATCAGTGTTATAATAAAAGCACCAAGCATAACAGAAATTAATGCAGCAATTGATGAGTTAAGAAAAATACCAGGTGTAATTGATACAAACACGGTAATTATTCTAAGAACAATAAGATAAACGAAAATCGATACAATATTTTAAAATCATACTAAATTAGATCATAAATGATTGAATATCTGCGAAGATAGTACGATTATGTTTATATTAATGATTTATTGCAACGAAATTAGTAATGACTGATCCGAATCACTATGCAGACATGTATAACGCATATGAAGAAACTCCAAAAAAAATTCGAGTATTGGATTCAACACTACGTGAAGGTGAACAACATCCAGGAGTTTCATTCACAAACAAGCAACGAATTCAGATAGCTTGGATGCTCGATTACTTTGGAGTTGATCAAATTGAAATTTCACCAGTAGTTTCACCTGATCATAAGGAAGCT
>CABXGK010000027.1 GCA_902511735.1 uncultured marine group I thaumarchaeote | reverse complement strand
AAATTTATGAATTAACTCTTCTCCTAATTTTTCACTCATTACATTAACTCCTAATGGAACTGGCAATCCTCCTGATTCTTTATGCCACCATTCTCCTACGTCAAGAATTTTCTGTACTCCTTCTTGTTCAAATGACAATTGTGTTTCATGAATTACCAATCCTACATCTACTTTTCCACTTCTAACTGCCTCTGGAATATCACTAAAGTTCATTTCAACATAGTCAAACTTTCCAATCATTAATTGTAATAGTAAATATGCTGATGTCATTTCTCCTGGAATTGCAATTTTTGATTTTTTTATTTCATCAATTGTCATTGGTTTTGTTGCTGTAACAATTGGTCCGTAATTAATCCCAAAACTTCCTCCACTTCTTAGCATTACATAATTTGGAATGTGTGCACAAGCGTGAACTGATACTGCAGTTACATCTAGTTCTGGATTTTTTGCTTTTTTATTCAAATTTTCAATATCTTCTATAACATGTGTGACTGAAAAGTCATCAGATTTTACCTTGTCAGTAAACATTGCATAAAACATGAATGCATCATCAGAATCTGGTGTATGTCCTACAGAAATATCCACGATCTTGAAGCGTATTTCTCGTAATAATAACCAAAGTTTTCGACAAATATAATAAATAAAATGGTATACACAATCTATCATGATTTGCTCTAGTTGTGAAAACCACAAGCATTTTGAATGCATAGATTGCCAAAACAATCACACTACAGAATTATGTAATTGTGATTGTCATTTGACAGAACATGAACACAACGATTAGTATAATAGTTTAAAAAATTATTTTTTGACATGGATGATGATCCTCACTCTGATGAAGAAATTTTAGAAATTTTAAAGATGAAAAAAGTTGCTGTTGTAGGTATGTCAAAGAATCCAGACAAGGCTGCACATTATGTCCCTAAATATTTACATGAAAATGGATATGAAATCACACCTGTTAACCCTAATGCAGATGTAATTCTGAAAAAACAATGCTATGATGAAATTACCGATGTTCCTGGTGATATTGATATCATAGATGTGTTCAGACCCTCAGATCAGGTAATGCCAATTATCAAAGAAGCAATAAAGAAAAAACCCAAAGTCATTTGGCTTCAAGAAGGAATACACAATGAAGAGGCAGAAAAACTTGCAAAAGATGCAGGAATTGAAGTTGTATACAATAGATGCATGTTAGCAGAACATAGCCGGTTAGCATAATGTCTGATAATTCATTTCAAGCATTTTATGAAGAGCTTAAAATGTTAGTAGAAAAATTTGAAAAAAAACAAATACAAATCAAGATGGAATCTGATCTTGATTATGATTCTGTAAAAATTTTTGGAGAAAAGATGGATTCTGTAACTCGTGCAAAATTAGGAGTTGAAGATGCTGCAGAATTGGCATACACTACTGCAGAACATCATCCATACTGGGCTGTATTGTACAATTGCGCTGAAATAACAAAAACCATTCTTGAAAAATGGCATGATGAAATCACACCTGAACAATTAGAAGAAATGAAATGGAATTTAAAAGAGATTCAAAATACGTTATCTAACATAGAAAGTAAACTCAAAAAATAATCAGATAAATACAATCAAAATTAAAACCCATTAATGGTAATTAAGATTGGAATTATAGGTAAAACCAATACAGGTAAAACTACATTTTTCAATTCTGCCACCTTGGCATCAACTGAAATTTCTACATATCCATTTACCACAAAAAAACCACAAAATGGAACTGGACAAGCAATCACATTATGTGTGCACATGGAGTTTAATGTACAAGATGAACCAAACAATTCCAAATGTGTTGATGGATGGCGTTACATTCCAATTGAATTAATTGATTTACCTGGATTAATCAAAGATGCATGGAAGGGAAAGGGATTAGGAAATCAATTTCTCTCAATTGCTGCACAATCTGATGCTTTACTGCATGTGGTTGACTGTTCTGGAAGTATTGATGCAACAGGAAAAATTTCGGAACCTGGTTCTGGTGATCCGGTATCTGACTTTGCTGACATTGAAGAAGAATTGGTAATGTGGTATCAAAAAATTCTTGAAGGCAATCGAGATAAACTGTCTAAAAACATTCGTGATGGTATAGAGCAAGTTGATGCACTAACTGAACTATACCAAGGTATTGGAGTAAAAAAATCACATGTTATTCAGGCACTAAAAACCACTGGATTGGAAGATATTGCGTTTGATGATTTTGAAATGGGTCAAACCAAAGAACTTGCAAAAATTTTACGCAAAATATCAAAACCTACTTTGATAGTTGCAAACAAAATTGATGTCCCCGGTGCTGACAAGAACTTTAATCGTCTTCGGGAACGATATAATGAAGTCATTACAGTTCCTGCAAGCGCTGACAGTGAGTTAACTTTGAGACGTGCAGAACAACAAGACTTGATAAAATATTCTCCTGGTTCTGAGCAGTTTGATATTGTAAAACCTGAAGAATTAAACGACAAACAGACAAACGCTCTAAACTTCATCAAACAAGATATCATGGGCGAATACATGCGTACCGGCGTTCAATTTGCTATCAATGTTACAGTATTCAAATTATTAAAAATGAATGCAGTTTATCCTGTTGCTGTTGAAGACAAACTTTCTGATAAAAAAGGTCACATACTTCCAGATTTAATTCTACTAAAAGATGGTGCCACTGTAAAGGATTTAGCAAATGAAATTCATACTGGATTATCAAAGGGATTATTACATGCAAAAGACTTGAGATATAATCTTCGTTTACCAACACACTATCAATTGCGAGATAGAGATGTCATTTCTTTAGTAAGCGCAACAAAGAAAGCCTCTGGATAAAACTAGTGATTATCCATGGAATCTGTAAATTTTGTTATCTTAGGTGATCAATCTATTGCAACTGATTTTGGAAAAAAAGGCACATCTACTGATTTGACATTATTTGACAGAAAAGAAGCAGAAAAAATTTACACCTTTGTAACTCCAAACGGATTTCCTGAAAAAATCCAACCACTATTTCAGGCAATTGCCCTTGCAGAATATGTAATATTTCATGTAAACGCATTAGACAAATTTACAGGAGAACAAATTCTTGCACTAGATGCACTTGGAAAAAAGGAAGGAATTTTATCTCACTCGTATGATGTTGACGAAGCCAGATTAGATTTGATGATTAAAGGAACAGTAATCGAAGGATACAAAAAAATTGAACAAGACAAAATCAAAGAAGAATTAGCAAATTTTGCTGTAGCAAAAAAAGATGGCAATACTAGTATTGTAATTGATCATACGTTTGATGTCAAAGGTGTGGGGACTGTAGCATTAGGAAAGGTACTATCTGGAAAAATCACTCAATATGATAAGATTCAGCATTATCCTTCTGAAATTGAGGCCATGGTAAAATCTATTCAAATGCATGATGATGATGTAAAAGAATCTGTTTCTCCTGCCAGAGTTGGTCTTTCTCTAAAAAACATCAAACATGACGAAATTACTCGTGGTGATGTATTATCAAACGATTCTTCTATCAAAACTGTAACTGAAATTACTATTGATTTCAAACAAAATCAATTCTTCAAGGCAACATTGGCAGAAAATCAAATGTGTCTTGTTAGTATTGGTCTTCAGATAAAGGCTGCAAAATTTGCTTCTGTATCTCCTATGAAACTGATATTTGAAAAACCGGTAATTGTAATGTCTGATGATGTCTGTGTTTTACTAAAACCTGAATCAAATACTGTTCGTATTATTGGAAGTGGTATTCCACAATGAATTCTGCAAGAGCATGTCCCATCTGTCCAGAATGTGGTTCTAAGAAATTTGAAAGACTAGAAGATGATGGAGTGAAGGTTCAGTGTTCGAATTGCAAAAAAATCATTACTATTTGATTATAATTAATATCCTTTAAAATTGCCTTCTAACAATCCTGGACCTATGTGTATTTTGTCTATGTGGGAAGATAATACTTCTTTGTCTTCAAATTCTGATTGGCAGTAAGGGCATTTAACATTTTTTTCACATTTACATTCTTTTTTCCTTTTTTCACATACTATACAAATGAGTAATTTACTTCTAGGATCTAACACGAATCTATTTTTTCTTAAAATTTGTTCAGGAGTCATATGTACCATATGCAATGTTAGGATATAATGACCAAGTATACATTGCATACCTACTCTTAAAATCTAAAAAATTCATTATTGTACTTCATGTCGCAAGTACAAAAAACACCAGGACAAGATATGGCTGGTAGAATTGCAATGGCAGGAGTTGCAATTGGCCTTATTGGATTCCTTGCATGGAGTTTGGCAACCCACGGTACTGCATCCGTAATACCATCATTCCCATAACTTTGTGCAAAAAAAATTTTTTTTGAAAAATTTTAGACAGATTTGTATGCTTCTACTGCATTGTGAGTATTTTCTGCTCTAATTACTGCACCATCTTCTAACTCTTTTTCATACACTTTTGATAATCCTTCCATCAATTTTGTAGTTCTATCTGAATCTGTAGTGTCCCAGCAGTCAAGATTGTACATTATGACACATTGGCGCATTAAAACACCTGATGTGGGAAACATTCCTAAAAATGTGTTTTCAGAGCCATATGATGATGAATTCTGACCTGATGTGATTAAAGAATACATCGGATAAAATCCTCCACAATCTTGTATGTGTTGTAACAATTGAATCTCTTCACCATTGTATTTTCCATGATGGCGTGGTTGTTCTGCAAGCCATGCACTGGTTATTTGTGTTCTAGTAGATGTTTGACATAATTTTTCATAGTAGTTTTTTTCCATATGCGAATAAGATTCATTTTGTCTTACTTTCATTTTACAATCCTTTTCTTCATGGCTCAATCTATCAATTGACTCATCAAGCGTTTCTGCATATGATGATGAAATTGTAGATATTGCTATAATGCCAGTTAAGAACAAAATTGTAAATAATGTCATCCTCATTAATTTGGGAATGTAAAAATTATAATTAACAAGTAGGTCTGCAGTGCATTTTTTTACATGTTATTTTCAGTATTGAGATTTACCTCTTATCTTTTTTAATTATTTTATCCAATAGTAAATGCCGTATTTGACAACGTGATTGCATGACGGGATCTGTTCAGTTTCCGATGTGGGGGGCAATTGTCAACCTTTGAGGCCCCTCACAAATTATTCTGATTTTAGAGATGGTTTTTTCTGTTGACCGATGTCTCTTAGTTGTTCTGGCGATAAATCTCCGTGTTTCCCTTTGATGTGAGACATAAATGATACAATATCAAAAAACTCCTCTGAACATACAGAACATTTTTTTGAAAATTTTTTCACAGAATATATTTTTAAATCTCTGATAAAACCTACTCTTCAATTTTCATCTGTAAAAATAACTAATTCCCAGTGCTCGAAATCTACATTTGTTTTTAAATTACAATTATGATTTCGTTATTCAATGTCTGAAGTTGAACAAGGTTACGATAAATTCATGAATTGGCTAAAACAATTATCTTCAAAAGTAGATTCTGATTTACTTGTTACTACAATGTATTTGGAACGAAAATTTCCAAATGTTGAACCAAAGGTTGATCTTGATATTCATTTTAAACCTGGCATTAATGTTCAGGAAAAACGTCATCAAATACATGAAAAATTTGGACTTCAAACAGCATCGCATGGAAAAAACGCACTTCTTACTTCTGGTCGCATGACTGCATCAACAATAATGCATCTTGCATCAAGCGATCAAATTGTAAATGTGACCGGAAATGCCACTGCTGCATCATATTAAGATGCTTAGGAAATTCAAAACTGAAAATCTACATTTGGTAATAAATTCTAATTTGAAATTAGTTAATTGTGCAATTTAGTGGAAAATCGGCAATTTTTTGCATTTCTGTTATGTTGATTGTTCCTGGATTACTTGCTGGCAGTGCAAATGCAAGCGAAGTCCCTGATTGGGTAAAAAACACTGCAAAATGGTATGGGGACGGCAAAATCACTGAAGCTGATTTTCTAAATGCAATCAAATACCTACTTCAACAAAAAATCATCATAATCTCTGAAGATGGCACAACTACAAAACCTAACATCATAATTCCAAACGGAAACTCCGAAAAAGGAAATTATGGATTTTACGAACCTATGCATTTGGATATCACAATTGGAACTGTCGTAACTTGGAAAAATCAAGATGATTATGGCCACACTGTTCAAAGTCAAGATGGCGCAGGTAATGTAATTCCTTTATTCAATAGTAATATTTTGTTAACCGGACAGACATTTGAGTATAAATTTGATGAACGTGGTGATTATCAATACTTCTGTACTTTACATCCATGGCGAGTAGGTACAATTTCTGTTATCTGACTTTCAGAAATGAAAATCGTCGTTTTTCTTTTTAAATATTAAAAAATATGATTTGTAGATGGCAAAATGCAAAGAATGTGGTAAAACATTAAAAAATTCCACTGCTACGCATTGTTCTGACAATTGTTTGTTCAGAGGTATTGAAAAAAGTAAATCTCTTGTACAAGGAAATGAACTTGACACACAAATCACAAATTCTACTAAAAAATAATAATTCTTTTTAATTAATTATTATCCAAAATATCATATGCTTCAATAACGATCTTTTTTTTCTTTTTTGATCCCCATTCGTTTTCTGTATGTCCTAATTCGCCTGACATGGATGCTCTTTTTACTAATCATAAATAATGTTCCAGTCGGCATTGCATTACACTGCATACTTGTTTGTTATATTCTCTAATCTGGCATGATGGTTATGCAATCATTTGAAAAGGGCAATTTAGTAGAGGGTGACACTCAAAAAAATGATCTATTAAACATCTTAGCTGATGATTACTCTAGAAACATACTAAATCACATTATCGACAGCCCAAAGTCTGGTGTTCAACTAAGTTCTGAAACTGGAATTCCTGGAAGTACAGTTTATAGAAAATTATCTAGAATGTCTGAATTGAAATTATTGAAAATAACTGGAATTATTAGTCCTGAAGGAAAGAAAATATTTCTTTATCAATCTAGAGTAAAATCCGTCTACACTAGATTTGATGGTGGATTTATTGACATGGAGATAATTCCAAACATAATTCCATCCAATCTTTAATATTTTGGCTACTGATAATAATTTCGTGGAAAGTGCAATTAGAAAAAAGCATACAATTGAAAAAAAACCAACTCGTAGTACAAGCTATAGACTTCCTGAAGAACTCTTAAACGAACTTCAAACAGAAGCTCAAGAAAAAAATATTTCTGAAAATGTTTTGGTAAAACAAATTTTAGAAAAACACGTCAAATGGGATAGAATTCAAGAAGCAGTTGGAATGATACCTGTTCCACATGGATTGCTTAAGATAATTGGAAAAGAAATGACAGAAAATCAAATTGACGATCTTGCAGAAACATTATTTCCAATTATAATGGATTCTACAATGTTTTCAAAAGGTGGAAATGATTTAAAACGTGTCATTGAAATGCTTGAAGATTTCATGCGTGCGTCTAGCCTAAAATCTGATCATAGGGTAGAAGGTGCCGTTCATCATTTTATTATTCAGCATGGATTGGGAATGACCTGGTCAATGTTCATTGAAAAATTGTTACGAAAAATCTTTACTGAGAATACTCCTGATCTAAATTTAGCATGTCAGATTACAGATGCTACCGTTGTTGCATCAATTCCTCTTGGCTCTGATTTTGATGAGCATTCGTATTAATTTCAAAAATTTCTATCTTGACAAACACTCTGACAAGTCTTCATGAAATTTGCTTGCTTGAAAGTCATTTAGTGTATCGTCTCTATCTTCAAGTGCAAATTTCTCCATTTCATCACATGTCCATCCTTCCCAAATGCGAGGGTTTGTAACATTTTTCTCAAACATGTTAATTCCTATAATGCTGGCAGGAACTACAATTGTAAATATTGCAATTATTAATAATTTCAAAAATTTTCGATTCTCAGTAATCATGAATATTGTTAGTTAATAGATTATATTTGCTTGACTTTGCGATTCAACATGGCAAAGACATGGAAAGATGAAGACATTAGTCTTGACCCAATAAAAGACCAAACTGTAGCAGTAATTGGATATGGTATCCAAGGTGATGCACAGGCAAACAATATGAAAGATTCAGGTCTCAAAGTTATTGTTGGTTTGAGAGAAGGTAGCCCAACCTGGAATAAAGCAAAAGATGATGGCCATCAGGTTATGTCTGTAGCAGATGCCACAAAACAAGCAGATATCATTCACATTTTACTTCCTGATATGGTTCAAGCCAAAGTGTACAAAGAAGAGATTGGTCCAAATCTTTCAGAAGGAAACGCATTATCATTTTCACACGCAGCAGCAATTTACTGGAAATGGATTGATGCACCAGAAAACGTTGATCTAATTATGGTTGCACCAAAAGGTCCTGGCTCTAAAGTTAGAGAGACATATTTGCAAAACTTTGGAACTCCATCAATTGTTGCTGTCGAA
>CABXGK010000026.1 GCA_902511735.1 uncultured marine group I thaumarchaeote | reverse complement strand
TCAGTTGCACAACATGGACAAACTTTATTTTTTACAATGACTGATTTTGAAAATAGCTCTCCACCATTATCAGAGTATGACATACGTACTTGACCAGTTGTATATCCGCCGTTTTGTTGACCTCTAGAATCTAGCCATGCGACATAAACTCTTCCGTCTTCACGAATAGAAATACTTTCAAATGTTTTTGAATGCAACATTCCATTTGCTGCATCGTGATAGTGTGTATTTGGATCACCAATGATTGTATGTACAGGCCATGTTTGACCACCATCATCAGAACGGGCAAGAATTGTATATGTATAACCATGTCCAAATCCTTCATCCATTACTTTTTTGTCTTTGATGGAATGACCATACAATGCATAAATTTCACCATTAGGTCCTACTTGCAACATTGCGCCACCGGCCATATGAGGTCGGCTTGCTTTACCTGGTTCATTAACAACTGTGGGGGTTGACCAAGAATTTCCATTATCAAAAGTTGATGTAAACCAGATGGTAGTTTCACCATTAATAGTATCAGCATATGTAACATGTACTGCACTTCGTGGTTCGTCAATTACTACACTAGGGTACGCCATACCATCACCAGATTGTTTTGCAAATTGGTAATCGTCTTCATCATACCATTCTAACTCAACAGAATCAAAGTTTGTTCCTTCAGGAGACTTTGCTAAGATGAAAGTCTCACCATTCAAAGGATTTGGTGTAGTTTCTTTTAGTGCATCAACTTGTACGGAAATAATATTTTGAGTAACTAGAAACTCTACTGCTCTAACAAATTCAGCATCAGAGATTGCACCTTCTGCCCACCAACCTGCGGTATTTTTAATCCAATCAGGTACAGTTTCAGATTTTTCACCAGAAACTTGTTGGACAGGAACTGAGATTATTCCTTGGTTAACCAAATATTCAATTCCTTGAATAAACGATTGTTGATCAATATCTCCACTTGCCCACCAACCTGCGTTAGTTTTAACCCAGTTTGGTACAGATTCTGCATTTGCAAGACCTGAACTTGGGACAGATAGAAGTATTGCTGCGAATAAACCGAGTATTGCATACTTTCGTATTTGCATAAAAATCCTCAAAAAATCTGTTATTAAAAAGAAACAGATGATTTGGCTAGCGAATTAGTACAAATTTAGAACAAATCACTCTGATTTGTCCCAATCAATAACCGCTTTACATTCGTAGAATGGTTCTGCCAATTCCACATGTCCATCAAATTTTCGTATTTCAAATGGCTCAATATCTAAAATTTCAGAAGCGCCTTGAGCCAATTTTGTTCCATCATAAGACCTTAAAATTATACTAAAAACTATTTTTTTAAAGAATTTTTCAGAATTTGCAAATTCCCCATTAATTTCAATCATACCAAAATCATCTTTGATACAAGTAAAATTTTGAATTCCTAATTTGGTACCAGATAATTCCGAATCATTTTGAGAAGAAGGATTTGGTTCAGAAATAGAGGATTTACTGTTTGATTCAGATTGTACTTCAAAGCTATTTTGTTTCATTATTTGTTCTAACTTTGGAGATTCATTTCCATTGTGAATTTTTTCAAACATAATATTTGCAATGTTAAAAACTAATGAAGAATTAACATTTGGATAATCTTCATAAGCTGTAATCAATAATGCAAGATCATCATAGATACAAATTATCATATGTACTTCATCATTACTAGCTTGAACAAAATTTTTCTGATTGTTATACATACAATCACCTGTTAAATCAGATGTTCCACTCATATCAGATTGATCAAAAAATGCATTATACACACGAGGGTATTTATCAACAAATGATTTTGCATCTTCATTTGATTCATACTGGTATAATTCCATGAGAATGTATGGAACTTGATTTTTATTATATATTGGATCATAAGGTCTAGATATATCATACAGTATTTTTCCTACAGAAGTTTCTATCAACAAAGATTGTTCTGCTCTATACTGAAAAATACCTCGCGAATGATCTTCAAAATATTTCCAAGTGAATGGTTCAAATGTATTTTTTTGATCTTCATTTGGGAAATATGATAAAAGAATTTGTTTTTGAGTTAACGGAGGAATAGATTCAGGAATTATAAATTCAGAAGGTTCAATGTCGATGAATTTTTCTTTAATCAAAAAATTCAATACATCTTTGAAATCTTTGGTTGTTTTTTCATTAATTGACCATTTTTTTGCCTCATCTTTTAACCAAAAAGGTAAATTTGGGAGTTCATTTTCCACCAACATAAATGAAGGAGCACTAAATTTTTCATTTGCAAAGATTATATCAACATCATAAATTCCAGGAACAAATTCATTTGTGATTTGATATGAAACAAAATCAGTACTAGTTGCACTAAGTTTAATCAGTTCATTGTCAGGAGTTTGGATGAATATTTGTGGATTAGAACCTTTTTTTGCTAATTCTTCAGGCAATATCCACCTAAGATTAATCAATTTAGTTTCTATACAATTAGTACATTCAGGATCTAAAGGAATACTAATTGTCTGAGGCTTGTAAATATCATCAAATAGTGCATAATTAGAAAGTGGAGTCGCAAGAATGTCCTGCTTTACCAAATATTCTATTATTTGAAAAAACTGTTTATCAGATAAAGTAGAATTAGCCCATAAACCTGTAGGGAATTTCAACCACACTGGAATTGATTCTTTTTTTAATTTTTCAAGTTTTTTGTTTTCATCATAAGTTGTTGATTTATTTTGTTTGTCAAATAATTCTTTTAATCGTTCCTCAAATGTTTTCATTTCTTCTAGTTCTTTTTCATCAAAATTTTTTGTCACATATCGCTTATTATTGTAGAATTCAATATCATCAATAGTTCCTATAATTATTCCATCAGAAGTATTTGTTTCAATTAAAGGAAATAATCTAAAATATTTTAGATCATCTACATTAGCCCATCCCTCTGTATGTTGTTTTTCAACTAATGTTTCTCGTTCAAATGAACTTTCATCAAATATACTTACTGTGAGAAAACTTTTCATTTTTCGATACTCAACCCAATATGTTTTATTTTTACCAGGAAGTGCGTTTTCTTTTTCAAATGAACCTTTTTCAGGTTGTGAATGCCATTCTAAGTAAAATCCTAAATCATACATCAACATGGTACGTTTCATATCCACCCCAGTCATGAATCCAGTTCCTAACCCCCATTGTTTTGCATCTCCATGGGTGATATCAGATGCAGTTCCAGAAGCAGGTTTTGAGAAAAGGCCAATCAGTAATTGAGACCATGATGAATCGCGGCCCATTTCAAATTCATTAATAGTTAGTTTATACCTCAATACCCAATCTTCACCAATTTTTTCTCCCAAGAGATTTTCAAAATCAATTGATGCAGATTCTAATTGCCGTTTTCCAGGTTCCAAGGTTCCAGGTTGAATGTTAAATATTCCAACACCATTTTCGATTTTCCAATATGGGGTTTTGCCAGATTCCAAACCATACCAATTTTCATCATCATCGAAATTAATCACTATGTCAGGAATTGCAATGTCAGATTCAGATGAATAGTCATTATCAACAGCATTTGCATTTGTATTTGCAATTATCGATATTGAAAATAATAATACACAAATAGAAAGGAGAGATATTTTATTCATGAATTAAGTCCAAAAATATCTAGATTTTTTCTTTTCTAATAATTTTTGAAAATTCAATAGTAATTTGTTCAAATTTGTTATTATTCTCAGTATGTTTTGCAAATTCAATCATATCAGATAATTGAAGACTTTCTTCAACTAAAGATTTTTCATTTTTGCTAAAGCGTTTCATTAGAGGCAAAAGATCAGAAGTTATAATTTCTTTTTCTAAATTAAGTTTGTTTGAATAAAATAATCTTATTGATTGGCTGAGTTTTTCATATGCATCTTTTACATTGTTTTGTTCATACAAAGATGTAGCATTACTTAGAAGTGATTCTACTTCAAGTAGATAATCAGTTTTTGATTTTTCAATTATTGGAGGCAAAGAAACTTTTTGAATATTTCTATAATGATGAATTATCAAGGAACATGTAATGAGAGAGGCAATAAATATTCCAAATGAAGTTATGATTTCAAATAATGGAAATTGTGAGGTTTTTTGTAAATCATAATTTGGTTCATAACTAGAACTAGATATTAGATTCTTTATGTGAGAAGTTTCTTGGAATAATTTTTTATCTTCAACTTGTTTTCTTTGTTCATCTTGTTTTTGTGATTCAGTGATACTTTGTGAAGTGTTTTGTTTTTCATTATTTTTTGCATTAGAGTTTGTTTTAGATTCAGATTCAGGTTCAAACCAAGATTCATCAACCATCAATGTAGGCATTAGTGCACCAACAACATCAAAAGATGTGTTTTTTACAGATTCTCTAAACATTTGCATTTCTTGTTGAGGAGTAAAATCAAATGCATTTGGTGAAACATCTCTGAGATCACGAACATGTTGAACATCCAAATTGGAAGAAAGAGGGTTTGTAATTTCTTTACTTACAGCTCTAGATAGATCATATTTTTTTGGAGTCACCATATGATTTGGAATGTCTTCTAAATTCTCCAAGTCATATCCTCGTTCCTGTACAAAATACTCTAAGTTTGAATTTTTATTTTCAGAATATTTACCGCTTTCAATATGATAATTATTTTCAGTAAATGGGTTTTGTAATGCATTAATTACACCAAAATTTCCCATGATTAATTGATCAGTTCTTGACCAAAAATCATCAGTGTGTTCAATATTTTTCTTTTCAGTTTCAATTTGAGTAATTAAGAGATTGTTAAGTGACAATCCCTCATTAGTGTTAATGTATATTGCATTACTGTTTAACGCATATTCATTACCAGTAACAAATGATGTAGGTATTTCATTTGGAATATTAGGAAAATTTTTTGGAGTAGGAGTTTCTTCATCAAAATTTTCAATATCATCAATTGTCAGACCTGTTGGCGGTTCAACAAAAATTGTGACAGTTTTTAATTCTGTTTCAGAAAATGAGTCAGGAATGTAGCCCAATAACAAAACCATAGCAAAAGAGATGAAAAATATGTGTAAGTTCAATTTGTAGATTTTCAAATTAATTCATCCTTAATTTTTTGCAGATTCAGGGCCCGAAGCTAAATTGCTGCTTGCAGGTTCAACGTAGATGTTATTTATGATAGGGTTTTTCAGTACAGCCCCCATAGTGCCTGCATCCATTACATATAATTTCAATTTATATTCACCAGATTGTTTAGGTATCCATTCCAATGTAAGTTCCACGGAGTTTTTCTTTGTGATGCTTGTTTTTTGTGACATGCCTACATAGTCTACTTGACCTGTTTCAACATTTTCAGCTTGAGCTGCAAACACAAATTGATTTGGGGCATAACTAGAACTTACGAATTTACCTTCAATGTGTATCAGTTCATTTTCAATAAAGGTTTTTGAACTACTTGGAAAATTATGTTCGGTAAGTCTCATTTTTAGTTCAGTTATTTCATCATTTAATTCAGTAAGCTTTGTTATCAAACCATCATATTTGAAAGAGTGTTTACTCATGTTTTCTTTTGTGGATTCATATCCCATTTTTTCAATACGTCTTTCTTCAGTTATTACTAATCTTTCATATGTTGCAATGTCAGCATTTATCTCATTAATCTCATTAACATCTGGTTTCTCATACGGAAGTATGCTGATTTTATTTAAAGAAACTTCAGATAAGGGAGTTGCTTCTTTTACTTTAGCAAAGTTATAGATATCAACATGCTCACAATCATGTGGTTCAGTGTCAATGGTGAAATCAGATGAAGCCATTGAACAGCCGTCTATGGTATATGGTTTTGGTAACGTGTAATCCTTGTATTGGACATAGATGTGGTCACCTGGTTGAGCATGAAGTCGTGCACTTCCTCTTTCATAACATTCACCTTTGTAACAACGAATTCCACCTTTTCCAGAAGTATCATGATCTAAAGATTCTTGATCAGCACTCAAATAGAGAGTGCCATAAAATGTTTGATCGTCAGCCTGCATTACCCACCAATCTCTCTCATGTCGAAGTTCCAACTGAATTCCACCTTTATCAGTATCAGACCAAACACGAACTTCTATAGGCGCAGAATCCCACGGTCGGCTTGATACATCTCTATCAGATAAAACAACAGAAACTTGCTGATCCATGGTAACAATATCATCACCAAATTTTATTTCACCTTCTCTCATTGTGTAATATGCAGTTTTACTAACAAACTTATCTTCAGAATATTCCCATGCAATGGTAAATGCACCGGTTCTGTCAGTTTGAATGCTACAGATTTTACTTCCTATAGCGCCAGTGAAAGAACGATCACTACCAGATGTAAATTGTTTATTGTAATCACCATTAACTACGCCAAAAGAATATTTTTCAGGAAGAGCTATGAAACGTTTTATTCCAGCCAAAGATACAGAACCTGCAAATACACCGGTGTCATGACCAATTTCCTTAATTCCTTTAACTGCAGCAAGACCAGCATTATCATTATTAGACCACCATGTCATGTATCCTGGAGTTCCTTCAGTGAATTTTCCACCGTCAGTTCTAAAATCACCAGCATGCCAGTCGAAACCGGAAGGAGTGGACCATTTTGATTTATCATCTCGAAAGTCTCCATAATTTCCTGCGTCTTGGTAAATACTTGCATGGAATGCTTTTCCACCATTATTTGCAATCCAAGATTGATATCCCCATCCTGCACCTTCTCTTCCACCTTCATTACTCCACATGCCAACAGTCGGACTTGCATCAGATGTACAAAAGATTTCGTTGTATTGTTTATTACCAATATAATCAGTTTTGAATGTGTCGTCATTAAATCCAGGCGCATAAATTACAACGTAAACAGTGTCGGTTGTATGCCAATCAATGTATTTTTCAGATTTCATACATTTTTGAATTACAGATTGCCGTAATTCATTTTGATCAATTAATCCAGGAGCAGTTGCATTGAAAGAATTTCTTCCATCAAAAACATAGTTGTATGCACCTGCACCTTGGGATGTACTACCAAAGGGATTATTTCCACAAAACCACATTTTAATTGATTCACCTTCTGCAGCACCATCAAACCCACCATTGTAATTATCATATGGAGTTCGAGCATTTTGATCTTTTGCAGTTCCGTAAAAACTAGAATCTTTTGTAGCATTTTTGATTTCATCTACAGGATTTTTTCCAGGATTTGTATTTTCAGAGTCAGAAGGACTTGGAGGATAATCAGTCGCCATTACAGCAGGAGTGAGACTAACAGTGAAAACTAACAAAAATGTGAAAACTATCAAAAGTGATTTCATATGGAATTTTTCAAGATTTTTTGAATATATACTAAAGAGGAAATTTAGAATTCAAACTAGTACAATTTTCAAATGAACTATTGATGAATATTAACAGAAAATTTGTTTACATGTTATGAGACAAAATAATATTTTTAAAATAATTCAAAAATTCCCAGGAATTTCATATAATGAAATTGTACGTGAAGTAAATCTGAGTAATGGCGTAGTTTCACATTATTTGATAAAATTACTGGAAAATCATGAAATAGAAAAAGAGGGAATATCACGGGGAAAATATTTTATAAAAAATATACCAAAAAAAGATAGAATACTAATTGCAGTATTACGAAACAAAACAAATAATGATTTGTTTAGATATTTGATGAATAAATCAATAAGTGATAAAAATTCTACTTCAAGAGAAATAGCAAAAATAATTCAAAAATCAGGATCGACCGTTTCAGTTAGTTTGAAAGTTTTACAGAAAAATAAAATCATTGAAAGAGTAATCATGAATAAAAATTTGAAACTTACCAATGATATAGGATATAAAATTTCAAATAGAAAGATTTGGGTGAATTATATTAAAAAATATAATTTATGAGGAATTAAATTTGATCTTCATATTATAAAACATACGTAATTTCTTGAAAAATTATCTTAGAGTATATGCAATTGATTTTATAATGGCAAAAATATTGCAAGATATGGCAAAATTTCGTTATTGGAAATTAACAATTGAAGAGATAGAAAAAGTAACTCATGATGAAGATAAAGTTCTCAATTGGGATATAAAATGCATTAGAGAACCAGAAGACGAAGCAATATTTTTTGGGATTTTTCTTTACAAAGCTGGAACCCCACACGACTATGAATCAAAAAAAGGACTAACATACTATTACAACAATATTGAAAGAGATGAATTACCAGCAATTACAAAATTCTTGAAAAAACGATTTGGAGGAAGCGAACTTGAAAAAGGAGAAAGAATTTTCTTGGAAGGATCTAAAGAATTCTATTCTGGAAAAGAAATTGCAAATTTAGCAAAAGAACTACAAGAAGAATTTACAATCAATCCAATCATTACAGTTGAATTACACGATACAACTCAAGAGCAATTAAAAGAATGGGGATACCCCGAAGCAAAACTTTTGCCAGTTCCTACCTAGAATATTTGAAACATTTTTGTTGAAGATACATCATTATGGAATTTAGATGTCAGAGATAAGTGGAATTAACGTACACATTGAAGAACTGAGAAAAAGAGTAATCCGTTCAATAATTTGCATTCTAGTAATTACAGTATTCATCTTAACATTTCACGCAACACCTTTTGATGTAATGGGAGTTACACTATACTATCCATATCCAGAACCACTAGACAATATTGCAGCCCAATTCACAAATGTAATGAGAGGAGAATTAGTACCTGAAGGAGTTCAATTAATTCAAACCGCACCAGGCCAAGCATTTTTCTCCCAAGTATACATTGCAGCATTAATTGGAATTGTTCTAAGTATACCAATTATCGTTAGAGAATTTATATCATTTTTGAAACCTGCATTAAAAGAAAGAGAGATTCATGTTGGACGCTCAATAACATTTCCAGCAATTGGTTTATTCATCACAGGATGTGTATTTTCATATGCCGCAGTAATTCCATTCATTTTAGATTTTCTTTATAGATATGGAGAATCTGCAGGATTAGTTACATTTTTGAATATTATGGACTTTGTTACATTTGTTTTACAATTCTTACTAGCATTTGGAATATCATTTCAGCTACCACTCATAATGTATGCAGTTAGCCTATCAGGATTAGTAGATGCAAAATTTTGGAGAAGAAATATGCGATATGCAATTATTGTCATCATTGTATTTGGAGCAGTAATTACACCAGATGGAAGTGGAGTTACGATGTGGTTTGTATCACTACCAATGGTCGCATTATACTTTGCAGGCATGGTTGTTGCAGAAAGACAAGAAAGGCAGACCCTCAAGACTTAAATGAGAATTTATCACTAGATGAAACATGATTGAGAACCTATTCAATTTCATCCCAGGAGGAAGCGAATGGATAATTGTAATCGTTGCAGCAGGCGTATTGCTATTTGGAGCAAAGAAAATTCCA
>CABXGK010000025.1 GCA_902511735.1 uncultured marine group I thaumarchaeote | reverse complement strand
ACAAACCAGCAATTGTCAAAGTAATGGAAAAAAATAGAAAATTAGAACGTGCTTTTTTCACAGTTACATCATATGCCGATTACAAAGAAAAATCTGAAGAAAAGATCAAAAAAGGCATAATTGCAAGAAAGGATTTAGAAAAAGCAAGTATTGAAGAATTGGCAATTGGAACATATCTGAACTTTAATTTCTTCCATACACCAATTTCGGACCAAGTGGATTTTATAGGAATAGAAAGAAGATTACAAACAAACATTCACGACTACAATACCTATAGTTGACGAATAATTAATTGCTAATTGCTCAATAAACCTTATATTTGAAATTGGAATAATTTTCTTATCATGATTAACTACAAATCATATTTGATTTTTCTATTTGCATCTCTTGCTGTAAGTATTGGATTACAAATGATTCTTCCATTTCCATATGGATTAGGTGCTGCATTAGCTCTATTCATTGCATTTCCATTAATTTTAAGACGAAGAATGATGAGTCGAATGCGAGGTGGATTTGGTGGCGGTGGTTCAGGTTCATCTGGTGGTGGATTTGGCGGAGGCTTGTTTGGTCAACAGAGTGATAAACCTGGAATAAAATACGAATGTCTTGTTTGTCATAAAGTTTACAATGCGAGAGAATGCCCACGATGCGGTTCTAGCATGAAACGTGCAATGTTCTAGGATTAAAAATGTCTCAAACCGAATTGGCATTAGATATAATTAGAAAAAAAGTTTTTTTCCATAATTCTGTCGATGTATGGATATCTGCATGTGATGAAAAAAATATTGATTGGAATAATACTGAAAATTATAAAAAATTCATATCATATCTATTAAAAAAATAATTTACAGCTTAAAGCATTCAACCTGTGTGCTCATGAAGCAGGTGCTGTTGAAGAAGAAAAAACAAAATTTGTTGAATTGTTATCTGAAGAAAAAAAAATACAAACCCAAACGCCGCAACTTACACAATAAAATTGACTGCTTCATCGATAGATCTTATTCGAAAATTCAGCCTTACTGAATAAACTATCGTTTCAATTTTGGATTAACTATTGTATCTAATGCATTTCCGATAAAAACAAATGCTAAACCTGTGATTGCTATTAAAATTCCTGGAGGCACAATCCACCACCAAAAGCCTTGTGCTGCGGCTCCGTAGGTATTGGCATCATGTAAAATTTGTCCCCATGTTGGAAATGAAGGATCTCCCAGCCCTAGAAAACTCAATCCTGCTTCTGTAGTTATTGCAGCAGGTACTGAAATGGCAATACTTGCAAATGCATATGGAAGCAATTGAGGAAGAATGTGTCTGAAAATTATCTTTGAATCTTTTTGACCCATTATTTTTGCAGCCTCTACGTATTGCCTTGTTTTGATTTGTAGTGACATACTTCGTGAAACCTTTGCAATTCCTACCCAGCTGAAAATCATAAGAAAACCTATCATTAAGAAAATACTGTTGCTAATCGTAACAGCTAGAATAATTAAAAATGGCAATGCTGGCAATGCATAAATGACATCATTAAATCGCATCATCACTTCGTCTGTCTTTTTGCCCTTGTACCCTGAATAAACTCCGTAAACTAATCCTACCACCACTGATCCAATTGAGACTGAAATTCCAATAAACAATGCCAATGGGGTTCCCCAGAGTAATCCTATTGCCAAATCTCGCCTAAGTTCATCTGTACCCATTAATCCGTAGGCTTTTCCTCCTAACACCATTTTTGATTCTATTACATCTAATGGTTCTTTTACGCCATATGCATCTATGATGAAAATGTAATCACCTTTTTGAATTTTATTTTCATTTAATTCTGAAAATATTATCTCTGTTGTATCTGACAAAAAGTCAAATTGAAAATCATCTTTATACAAATTAAGATTTTTCATCATCATACTATCTGTTGAAAAATATCTCTGATTATGAATTGTTTCTGAATTTGAGTGTGGTAATGAGGTAGATAATAATTCTAAAGTAATTCCATCTGGTCGTATAACTTTAATCTGAATTAAATGTGAATCTGAATATTTTGTTTTCATTTCAAAAATAAAATCACTTGGGAAATCATCATATTCAAAAATGACTCCAAATTGCTGTGATGTGAAAAAAATTCCATTTTCCTGAGATTGAAAAATTTCTGCATCAATAATCTTATGTTCTGGAATCTTTTCTGAAGACAAAAAATTGACCCAGCTTGGCACTGATGTTTTTGGATATGAAATCCATTTTTCGGGATTATTCCATTCCTGAAATGTCGATGATGGAATTACTGAAATGGTAATAATTGATACTAAAATCAATCCTGATAAAATAAAAATTCCTGTCAATCCCAATTTGCTTCTCAGGAATTCTTTTTTGATTTCTTGCGTTGATACACTACTCAACTTGATGTCCTCACCCGTGGATCAAAGTATCCATACAACAAATCTGCAATGAATATACTCACCAAAAACAATACTGTCAAAATGTATGTTGATCCTATAATTACTGGCAAATCCATTACGCTAATTGCTTCAAAATACAATCTTCCCATTCCTGGCCAGTCAAATACGGCCTCTGTAATTATTGCTCCTCCTAACGATCCTGATAAACTGAGTGCAAGTATGGTTACAATTGGCGGTGCTGCATTTCGTAATGCATGACTGTATACTATTTTCTTTTTACTAATTCCTATGGTCTTTTTTGCAGATATGAAATCCTCTTGCATTATTCCTACCATGAAATTTCTAACAAGATATGCCCATGCACCAAATCCAATCAAAACAATTGTTATCACAGGAAGTGCCATGTGATATAGAAGCGCTAAGATGTATCCTGGGTCATCTGGTTCTATACTTGGGGTTGCTCTTGCAGGAAAAATCTGGTACATAAATGCAAATACAAATATCATTAACATACCAATCCACCAAACTGGGAAGCTACTGCTAATTACTGCAAATGTTGATGTAATTCTGTCTGTTTTTGAACCAATTTTATTACTTGACGCTGCGCCTAACACAATTCCAATTATTGATATGATTATTGTAGCTGTAGTAAACAATAGAATAGTTTTTGGCATTTTTTCAAAAATTATATCTCCTACATTTGATGATCCTGAATCGCTTGTAAGAAAAGTTGCATTACCAAAATCTAAAATTAAAATTTTATACATTGTATATCCAAGTCTTTGTGGAGAATACCACGGCGTGTCAAGACCTAACGTCTTCACTCTCTCATCAATTTTTTGCTGAACAAATTTTTCAAACTCTTCTGGATTGTTAAATCCCTGTGCTATTGTCGTATTTTCTGTAATCTCTGACCTTACTTGATAGATGACTCCTTGTTTTAGAATTGTATCCATATTAGAACCAACAAGGGAGATTGTAAGCAGTAGTGTTATCATTAAAACTCCAAACATCGTTAATCCTCTTGTGACTAAGTATCGCTTCAATCCCATACTCGAAATATCATTATTTGCTTTATATTAGATCTGAGGATTTAGCACATTTACCAAATAACTTAAAACCTCAAATCTTTCGTCTAACACATGCAAGAATTTGCTAATCCGCCTTCACTAAGAAATGGCATTTTTGATTTACTTTCCTCATTGAATCTTGCAACAAATGCTAATGTGAAATTACTAGATTATACAATTCAATTATTCAAAAACAATGGATTATTCAGTGATTATTATGGATATCATAATGTTGATCATGAACTTGAAGTAACTTATGTTACATTACTTTCTGGTAAACATGCTCTTGAAGAAAATTATATTTCTAAGAATGATTTGAATTATCTTTTTGTTTCTGCACTTTTACATGATTTTGATCCTGAAAAATCCGTAGATAAACCTCATGAAAAAAACGTTATCCAGTATATTTTGAAAGATGAGAATATTCAGAAACTTCTTTCTGATGCAAATCTTGATAAAAATTTGATTTGTGCAATAATCTCTAGAACCGTCTATCCTTGGACTGGTGATATAATTACCAACACAGAGAAATTAATTCAAAATTATTTTTCAAATACTGAAATAAAAGATAACAAAGAACGGCAAAAACATTTCAGAGATTTAGGACATTTTCTCTCTGTTGCTGATCGAATTGGCGGTTACTCGTTAGGTGACTTTCAAAAAGCAATGGAAATGGCAAAGATGAATGCTCATTCATCAAGCTGGCATCCTGCACTAATTGTTAGACGTTCAGTTGTCTTTTTTGAGGATATGCTCAATAATGAACCTGATATGTGCCAAAGAGTTCTAAATGGACTTCCAAAACATATGCGAAAAAATTTCTTAGACAATATAGTTGGGTTCATGAAATTACGACAAGAAGAAATTCAAATTTACAATCAATTTGTTTTTGATGAATTGCCGTTAGTTCCATGTATACAAAAAAGTACACTTTCAGATGATGTTCTTGATGAACTATTATCGATTTACCGTGAATTGCCTAAACCATTGCAATTTACAAGAGATGATTTTATTGAATCAATACGTGATCCTGATACAATTCTTAACATGCTTCGTATAGGAAATTCTACTGGAAAGATTATTGGATTTGCAAAAGGTGGTCCTTTAGAAAAATATGATTTTGATTTTGATTTTGAAGATAAAAATCGTGGAAAAAATAACACTGTATTTCTTGAACCTATTGCAATTAAAAATGGATACTGGGGATTTCATGGAGGTAGAGAACTCAGACAATTATTCATGATGCAGGTGCAATCAAAAGGTTTCAAATTCATGACTAGTTTTGCAATGCGTGATGTAATTGATGAAAGAAAGAAAAATGACAAAAATGTTGTTTTTGTGAAAAAATTTGATCCTGAGCGATGGGATTATTTCCGAGTAGCCCTATAGATATTCAGTGACTGAACTAGAAACTCTTATTCAAAATGGCATTGAAAATCTTGAAAACGGTAATTTTGAAAATGCGTTGAGTTTTTTTGAACAAGCACTACTTCTAAAGCCAGATGATCCTGATTTATGGAATCAAAAAGGTGTCGTTTTAAGAAGTCTTGGAAGATACGATGAGGCATCTGAGTGTTATAACAAATCTCTTCAATTAGACCCTAGAGATAGAGTTTCATCTTAAATTTGATTTTGTTTCTTTTTTCCATAAATGATCATGGCAAATCCAATTCCAATAACCACTAGTGATAGTTTCTCTGCTGTAATGTCTGATGATGTGAAATAACGTAAAACAAACTCTGGTCCCCAAATTATTAAATTTTGTAATGGAATTATTGCTCCGCTAATAAAAAATAAAATTCCAAATGCACCAAAAACATTTTTGGGAAATGTAGACGATTTTTCAGTATTTTTTACCATTTTTGCTTCTTTATCTTTTTCTTATAATTCGAGGAATTTGTTCTAATGCGTGTGCGTCAGTAATGAGTTTTCCATCAAATTTGAAATTTGTTTTATTTGAAAATGCCAATCCTCCAATAAATATTGGAAGTTTTTTATATGTCTCATGAATTTTTTTTACCATTCTTTGTCCTGATTTGATATTTTCTTCTAATGTAATGGATACAATTAATGCATCTGGTTTTGCTGTTCTAATAAATTCTGTTAATGATTCTGCAGGAGTAGATGGTGAAAGGTTGAATGTTACAAAGCCTTTTGAAACTAAAAATGAATCTAATACATTACATCCTAAATTATGATCTTCTCCGACTGGTGTGGTTAGGACAATTTTCCCTTTGTCTTTTTTAGATTTTCTATTCTCATCTGAAATAACTTTGACTAAACTGTGTGCAATATTGCTAGCAACATGTTCAGTTGCAATTGATAATTTACCTTCTGACCACATGTATCCAATTTCTGACATTACTGGAGTCATCACTCTTTCATAAAATTGATCCAAAGAATTTCCTGAAACAAATGCTGTGTAAATTGCCATTGTATCTTTTAGACTGCCTTCTGTTAATGCTGAAAATAATTTTTCTCTTAATTGTTCAATTAATTTTTCTCGTTTTTCTCTATCTTTTGGTGTATTTTGTAGTAAAAATGAATTAATTTTTGGGTCATCTCTATATGTTTCTGGTATGTCGTCTCTTGTCACAGACGATGATTCGCCTAGATACTTTATCGTCTCTTGTCTTGATGTTTTTTTTACTTTGTCCCATGTACTTTTTACTAAATATAGATAATCTACCCCTTTGACTTTCTTTTTTCTTAAGTATACCACACCCTTAATCTGCCTAGTGACTAATAAGCATTATCTAGTGCTAACTTTTAGATAATTTAACCTATATCATCTTAAATTTATGAAATGAGTTATGTGCTGAAAATACAGATAGCCCTGCAACTATAATTTCAATGAAATTTTTCACAGTAATATTCAAACTTGGTTTTGATGCTATTACTGATATGCCAAAAACTGTATGAAAATTATCTAATAACAAAAATCCTATTGTAACCCAAGCTAAAATTCCTCCCAACAAATAACCTAATTTTTTTCTAGAAAAAATAAAAAATAAACTAGCAATTAGCCATACATACCAAATTGAAAAAATTAATATCCAACTTAATTCAAAAAATTCTACTCTTTCATCAAGCCAAAAATATGTAGTTCCAATAAATGCCAAAATAATTAATGATATTGCCAATAATTTGTGGTTAAACTGATATGTCGTTTTCTCATTTTTAATTCCATTATCTGAATTGAAATCTTTCATCTTTGTCACGTGTGATATGTTCTTCTTTGATACCATTATATTTGATCATTCTTGGCAAATTTTATGGCTAATGCTGGAGAATTAGATTCTCTAATTCAAAAAATTGGTAAACTTCACAAAAAAATAAGATTTGTGGCAATCATAAATAAAAATGGGAAAATATTAAGAACTGAAATGAGAGATGAAGTTCCCTCATTATTAAAAAATAAAAATGAAGAAAAATTTTGTCAAGATGTCCATACTCGTAGAAAAATGCGTGAAGAATTTGATAAAACTTTAGGTAAGGTTAGATTTGTTAATGTAGAACGTGAAAATATATCTCAAATTGTCATGTATGCAAAAACCAAGTCCTTGTTTGTCACAGTGGAACCTGAAATCTCAATTCAGGATAAAACAAAGATTATCGCACAAATCAAAAAAATTACTTCCACTTTGAAATGAAAATTTTAATTGATGAAATGGATGACGGAATGGATGAACGTTTAATTCAACTTGGTTATGATGCATATAGCGTAAAAAAACTTCGTACTGAAGGTGAAAAACTTCATACTGATTATTCTGTAATCAATTATGCCAAAGAAAATGATATGATTCTAATCACCCGTGATACTGAAAGTGGCCAGGCATGTGAGGAAAATAACTTACCATGTATTTTGCTTGATAATGATGCAATCTTCAAAATTGTAACTGAAAAATTAAAAAATTTCTAAATATGAAATTAACCATTATTTTGAGATCTTATTATTTTTCTAGAAATAATAAATGGTGTTAAAATCAATATTGGTATTGTAATTGCAATAAACAATGTTTGTAATTCTGTTACTGCAATTGTAAATGTGACCGCGCTAGCAGCTCCTATGAATAATGATAAAAATGATCCAACACACGTTGGGCATGCAATAAACAATCCTGTGGTTGCACCGATACTTCCTAACCCTCCTGTTTTTTTTGTAATTGAAATTGCATTAACTGCAAGTGCCGTATTTGTCGCAACAAGATATGACACAATTATTTGTAAGAGAAGATTAATTGGAACAATGTTTATTCCAATATGTTCTGTCAAATATGCAACAAATTTTGGCATATATCCCGGTGGTCCGCAACATGGTGTTACATGGGCTGAAGGAATTTCTGCACCATAATGATATGAAAATATAACTTCTGGTTGATATACCAAAATACCTGATGTCATTGAGAAAAAAATTCCATAAATGATGAATGTTATGACAAATGTTTTCTTAGCTTTACTGCCCAAAGTATTACTGCAAATCATAGATATTGCTGTAGTATTTCCTGTAGCTGCAACTCTTTTTTGTAGTTTACGTAGTCCCACTCCAATCATTCCTATTGAAATTATAAATAAAACGTAAAATGCTGTTCCTAATCTTTCAATTGGCTGTACTGCATCAGGAGTAATTTCTTGATATTCAAATCGAAAATAGATCAAAAATAAAACCCCAATTGAAATGAATCCTAAAATGATTAATTTTTTGTCATTTTGACCACCTTTGGTAGTCTCTTTTTCCATGTGAGATCTTTTTGTTGCTCCATTATACATTTAACTTACAATCTATAAGTAAATTCAAGAATGGAAATTAATGAAGTTCAAGATCCAGATTATGAAGTAGTTACAATAAGTAACTTAGGGTTTGTAGATCCTTATGGAAATGAGGGTCTAGTCATTTTACATTCTGACGATAAACGAGAATTTCATATGCGTGCATTTTCAGGTGAGGTATCTAGGCATATTGCAAGTTTTCTTGACGATGATCATGATACTGTCCCAACAATTTACAAAATGCTTGAAGATATTTGTGAAGCAAATGAATTGTTATTGGTAAAGGTCAAAATTTATGAAAGTGGAGATGCACTACGTGCAAATCTTTACCTTACTGGAAAAAAAGACCTTGTTTTGCGTAATTATCGTGCATCTGATGCTGTGGCATTAGCAGTATACTATAAAATTCCAATTCTAGTACGAAGTAATATGCTCAAAAGCCCTATAGAAGAGACTACGTAACAATATCTTTGATTTTATCTTCTTCGACGGCTCGTTTAATTTCCATTGCTATACGTCGACCAATTCCAAATGTTGTACCATATTGATATTTTGTATATGGGCTTGTAGTTGCAACAATTGGATTGCCAGGAACTCGAAGTGATACATCATACACAATCATTTCCAAATCTTTTGTAATTACACTTTGAAGTGAAAATGGCCCAATTATTCCCGGTGCATATTCTTTTTTTACTGCTCTGACAAATTTATCTCCCATCTTGAAAACTTTTTCTAATAATGATTCTCTAATACTTGCAGGTGTGTGTCCTACCTCGATATTTTGTAGTGGAATGTCCATCTCTAATTGTTGATTATGTCTAGTTTGTCTGAGGAGTTCTCTGGATTTCTCTCTCCTTTCTTTTGTCCAAACTTTTTCCATGTATTCTTTAGATTTTTTTACACCTTTTCCTTGTCCCTTTTTGAATGATCCTGAATTGGGCGGTCTACCAAGATTAATTTTTTTAATAAATTCTCTATAGTTTGGGTCTTCTTTGATTCTTTTCTTTTGAGCTACTGACATTTTCTTTTTGGCTTCGTCAGTATGTTTGTTACCTTTCATAGGATTGCCATATTTTTTTAGCCATTTTTTTTGACTATC
Organism: uncultured marine group I thaumarchaeote; assembly: GCA_902511735.1. Taxonomy (GTDB): domain Archaea; phylum Thermoproteota; class Nitrososphaeria; order Nitrososphaerales; family Nitrosopumilaceae; genus Nitrosopelagicus. Next base: position 1,077 of record CABXGK010000025.1, on the reverse strand, counting down.
TGACATTTTCTTTTTGGCTATTTCTGGATTGGCAATATACAATGGGTCTCCATATCTTTTGAATTTGTTATAATGTTTTCCACAAAATCCTTTTGCATTATGTTTTTCATTACAATTCTTAACTGAGCAAAGTTTTGTTACGTGTACTGGAACATACAATGGGTCCCCATGTCGTTTCCATATCATATTATGTTTGCCACAATATCCGTTTGAATCATGTCTATTTCCACAACTTTCAATAGAGCATAATCTAACCATCTACCATTTTAGAAGGTTCTTCTAGAAAATCTTAACTGAAAGAATATCCATAATGGAATGTTACGTATGAAAAAGGAAGATTTCTTTTTTATTTTAGATGAAACTACTAAGAAAACATTTCTAGATTTAGAATTAGATGATGATATGAAAAGAAATTTAGAAATTGTGCGTGATGATTTAAAAGAAGCATGGGATAATGATATAACTTTTAATCACGATAACCCCAAGATGACTATAGAATTAAGATTTGAAAAACTAAATTACAAACATTACATGGAAACGCCAAAGCCTTACGATTATTTTGATGATTCTCATGAAAGAAGTAATACAGCTGAAATACACTTTTTAGCTAATTGCCTAGTTTTCTTTAATACTTTTTATCCACCACCTGAACCCACTGATGCAGATTTAGGAATGGGCTATAAGGAATAAAATTTAGGAAATTAATTCTAATTATAGTTCATGGTTGCCCCCTGGAGAAGCATTTAATTTTACAATACAAATTGTTAAGATATGATTAAAAGATCTGAAATGCAAAAAATTGCATCAGAGTATACAGATCCAAAAATCGGAGTGTTAGGAAGTCATTCAGCATTAGAAATTATGGATGGTGCAAAAGATGAAGATTTTGAAACAGTAGTTTATTGTCAAAAAGGAAGAGAGGTGCCATATCAAAGATTTAGCAGAATTGCAGATGAAATTAAAATTGTTAAAAAATTCAAAGATATGGCAAGTCCTGCAAATCAGAAGATTATGAGAGAGAACAATACAATAATTGTCCCACATCGTTCACTTACAGCATATCTTGGTTATGACATA
>CABXGK010000024.1 GCA_902511735.1 uncultured marine group I thaumarchaeote | reverse complement strand
GATGCAGTTAACCCCGCAGGTCCTGCTCCGATAATTATGATATCACTTTCAGCTCTATCTTGTAATACATCATAGAATTCTTTTGCAATAGCTCTTGTAATTTCTACTTCTTTTGCATCTGCAAAAATTTTATCAGGTCTTTGTTCATTCATTGACTCTTGCATGAATTTTTTCACTCTCAAACTCATTAATAGCTTTGGGTATTTTCATTCAAAATTAGGTAGCACTAACATAAACCGGCAAAAATGTGTACATTGTTTAATTGATGTGTGTAACTTACCCATATCAAAAACTTATAACCACATTGCGATCAAAAATCTATAGATGGCACAACAGCTAAGACCATCAAAACCGGCTGATAAACAGCCCAAGATTGATTGGTCCAGAAGACAAGAGGCAGAAAATTTTGCTGAAACCGTGAAGCTATTCCGTCAAGGCAAGATTGATCATGATTCATTTCGTAGATATCGTTTGCAACATGGTGCATATGGTACACGTATGACTGATGACTATGCAATGGTGAGGATCAAAGTTCCTGCAGGACAAATTTATCCACCCCAATTAGAAAAGATTGCTCAGTTAAGTGAGATGTACTCTATTGGAAGTGCACATTTTTCAACACGTGAAAACATTCAACTTCACTGGGTAATACTTGAAGATGTTTCTGAGATAATGCAATCACTTGCTGATGTTGGAATGACATCTCGTGAAGCATGTGGAAATACTGTACGAAATGTAATGTGTAGTCCGTTATCTGGTGTTTGTAAAGATGAAATATTTGATGCAACTCCATATGCATTAGCAATTGCAAGATTCATGTTAAGAAATCCAATATGTCAAGGACTTCCAAGAAAATTCAAATTCAATTTTACATGTTGTGAAAAACATGGAATGATTCGTATTGTAGATGTTGGACTATTACCTCAAATTCAAGAAATTGATGGAGAAAAAAGAAAAGGATTCAAAATTTTCCTAGGTGGTGGATTAGGAAATCGTTCATTTGTAGGACATCAATTAGAAGACTTTACTCCTGTTGAAGATTTGCTTTATACCTCTATGGCTGTAATTAGAATCTTTGATAGAATGGGTGACAGAAAAAATCTATCTCGAAATAGAATGCGTTATCTAGTTAATGAAATGGGTTGGGAGAAATTCCAAAATCTTGTCTTAAAAGAAAGAGCTATTGTAAAAGCTACTCAATCTGTAATTGTCAAATTAAATATCGATGACGCCATAAATGAGATCCAAAGACCAATTTCAGTAACTGATGAATCTACTTCCATCCCTGATGGATATGCAAGATGGCAAAAAACTAATGTTGAAAAACAATCTCAATCTGGATTCAATTCTGTATTCATTGGTTTGGAGGCTGGTGACATTACAGCTAATCAACTACGAAGTGTAGCAGAGATAATACGTGATTATTCTGCTGAAGGTTTCGCTAGAAATGGATTCTCACAAAATATTGTAATTCGATATGTTCATGATGATGATCTTGTATCTTTGTACTCAAAATTACTTGAAACCGGTCTTGCTAAATCTGGCTCATTAACAATGGCTTCTGCAGTAGGATGTTCTGGTACAACTTCTTGTAATCTTGCATTAACTAATTCTCATAGATTGGCAAAAGAGGTACAAAGAAAATTCCTAGAACTTAACTTTGACGAAGATGATGATTTGAAGGATTCTACCATCAAAATCAGTGGTTGTCCTAATTCTTGTGGGCAACACCAAATTGCAACAATTGGATTTTATGGTGGTGGTGGTCGACATGAAGCTAACATGTTCCCAAATTACACCATGTCATTAGGTGGTAAATTTGATGAAGATGCAATGCTAGGACATCACACAGCTCGCGTCCCTGTAAAACGCATAATTCCTGTAATTCTAAAAATCATTGAATTGTTTAAAGAAAATAAACAACCTGATGATACTTTAGCTAAATGGATTGATAGAGTCGTTAAAGGAAATGAATCTTCAAAAATTACCGGTGTTGAAGATATTAAAAAAGAAATTGCGCCACTTATAGCTCCTCCAAAAATTGAAGATGAACCTGATTTTTACATGGATTATGGAAGTGATACTAACTATCACACGGTAACTGGAAAAGGTGAGTGTGCTGCATGATTGATTCTGATATTCCTGTAATTAATTCAAAAATTCTTCGTGAAAAAATACAAGAAAATTCAATTCGTATTGTTGATGTCAGACGAGACCAAGAATACCAGCAAGGTCACATAACAAATGCAGTGAATTTACCATTGGCAAAGCTTCTTGCTGATGATAGTCCTGAATCAATACAAAAAATAGCACAAGATTTGGGAATTTCAGATGATACTCCTGCAGTAATTTATGATGATACATTTGGTGCATTATCTTCTAGAGTAGTTTGGGCTTTACAGTACATTGGCCATAAAGATGTGAAATTACTAGATGTTACGTTTTCGCAATGGAAAGAACTTGGTTATGAAATTTCTACTGAAGTTCCTGAAATTGAAACTGCAACTCACTCTGTAAAAATTAATTCTGAAATAATGGCTACTGCAGAATATCTTGAAAAAGTTAAAGAAAACAAAAATGTTGTAATCATTGATAATCGTGAGCGATTAAATTATCTTGAACAACACATTCCTGGTGCAATAAACATACCATACAGAACCCTTTCTACTGACGGAAAAATTCTAAGAACAAAAGAAGGAATGAAAAATCTTCTAAAAAACAGAGGTATCTCTGAAGATGCTGAAATAATCACATATTGTGGTAGTGTGGGTACTTTGTCTGGTTTAGCATATTATGCTTTGAAATCAATAGGTGTACCAAATGTCAAATTGTATGTTCATTCCTTCAAAGAATGGAAAAGTCTTGAAAAGCCAATAGATAAACAAGAAAATGCTAATTATTGGGATCTTTCAGCAGAGTGATAGGAATGAAAGACATCAATGATGTAATGCCAAAGGTTCCAAATATGAAATGGGGGGCATTACTTAACAAAAAACCAACTAACAAAAAAATTGAAGAATTAAACAATTTACTTCCTCATAATGGTCGCTGGCATACTGTCTATGAAGAAGATGATGTATCTGTTATTGATGGAATTCCAATTATTAAAAAAGAAAAAGATTCTATGACTTAACTTTGTGGAACGTTTGCTCTTAACTTCTTTGTAACTGTGATTTCTATATTCTCAAATAATTCTAACATTTTCTTTTTGTTGTCAATTAAGTAATCTTTACCTTTATCGTCTAATCTTATTTTGAATAATCTTATTTCTCTATGTTCATCTAAAAAGTCCTCAATCATTTGTTGACCACATTTTGCAGGATTGATATATGCATCAAAACTTTCTACAGTTTTTTCTAAATCTTCATTTTCTATTGCAGACATTGTTGTTTGCACAGCTAATCCAATTTCTTTTAGACTTTTAATTGGTGTTGGAACTTTTCCAATTTCTTTTGGGCCAAGCAGTCCTCGTTTTTTAGCACCTAATTTTTTTGCAACATCTGGAATTAAATCATAAATTGGTATAATTTGATTGAATCCTTGTCTCTTTTCATTTTTAACTACTACTCCTTTCAAAATCAATTCATCTAATCCTTTGATTGTATCTTCTTTTCCTAGGAATGTTGTCCATACAATTGCACCAATTGTATGATAACCTTGTCTTAATGATTCAATTAACACAACTTCGATAATTCTTTTGAATCCTTCTTCTGATCTTACATTGAGAAAATCTTTATCTTTGACAGCCTTTCTTGCATTTTTAACATCAATCTCAATTGAGCGTTTTAATGCTTCTAGTGAATCTGGTACTTGGTTTAACATTGAAAGATAACATCCTTTGTTATACCATGCCATGCCATATGTTGGGTCAGAATCTATTGCTTTTTCCACACAGTCTAACGCTTTAGCATAATTCTTTTTTTCATAGTTTACTAATGATTTTAGATTCCATGCTTCGGGATTTGTTACATCAATATCTAAAATTTTATCGTAAACTCTCATTGCTTCTGAATGATCATCTAAATGAAATCGTGAATATCCAAGTTTGAGCATGGCTTCAACATCATTAGGATCTGTTCTTAATATCATCTCAAAATTCATCACTGCTTCTTCTAACTTTTCGTCAGCCATCAAATTGATACCTTTTTTGAAAAGTCTGTCTCGTTGATAATTTACATTTGTTAAACTTTTATTTTCTTTTTTACTAAGAGACATATCTTTTTTCTTATCTTTCATAATTTAGATTTCTTCATTTAATGGATAAATATTAACCTGCTACTAGTGCTAAATTCACGCCTAATATTGCTAGAAAATGTAATTAAATACTAGATATTGAAAGAAACGATTATGCCATCATCAGAACATTTTACTGTAAAAGGACAATCTCCATACAAACAGAAAAATGGTGTTTTTGAAGTAGAATTTGCTATCACTGAGACAAAACCTACCGGTGAACAAATTGCTCAAAAATCCTTCCTTCCAATTTGGCGTGAAAAATCTCATCTCAATATTAAAAATGGAGAATTTGAAGCTACATTAGGCTCTCAATCAAACCCATTACCTGAAAAAATTTCTACGTTTGCTACGGTCTGGATAATTCTTGTTGATCAATTCTCATCTGTTGGCTCATCATTTGAATTTCAAGTTCCTGAAACAATGAGACAGGTTCCACCAAAACCAAAACCTGATTCTTCATTTACAAAAACAAAACAAACATCACGTTCTTCTACAACTGGTGCAAAAGGTCCACCTGGTCAACCTGGTCCTGATGGCGACAAAGGAGACAAAGGAGACAAAGGTCCTGCTGGAGACAAAGGTCCTGCAGGACAAAAGGGAGTTACCGGAGACAAAGGAGACAAAGGAGACAAAGGTCCACCTGGTCTAAAAGGAGACAAAGGAGACAAAGGAGAAAAAGGATTAACAGGTGATAAGGGAGACAAAGGAGAACAAGGCGGTCGTGGATTATCTGGAGACAAAGGTGGAACTGGTCTACAAGGTCCATCTGGTGATAAAGGATTAACTGGTTTACGTGGTGATAAAGGAGAAAAAGGTCCAACCGGCCCTCCAGGTGTTCAAGGAGATAAAGGAGTTCCTGGAGCTGTTGGTGAAAGAGGAGACAAAGGTGTTACCGGTCCTATGGGAGAAAAAGGTCCAACTGGTCCACAAGGTCCTCAAGGAGAAAAAGGAAAGATTGGACTGACAGGTCCTCTTGGTGAAAAAGGCCCACGCGGTCCACAAGGTCAACCCGGTGACAAAGGAATAACTGGTGTTCCTGGTCCACAAGGCGACCGTGGAACTATTGGTCCACAAGGTGAACAAGGTCCACCGGGTCTAACTGGAGAAAAAGGCCCACGCGGTCCACAAGGAATTCAAGGCCCACAAGGTGAACAAGGAAAACAAGGCTTACAAGGTCCACCCGGTGACAAAGGTTCTCAAGGTCCCCAAGGTCCTGTTGGTGAAAAAGGCCCACGCGGTCCACCTGGTCCACCCGGTGAAAAAGGTCCAACAGGTGGAATGTCTGAAGAACAAAAACAGCTGTTCAAAGACATGCTTGACATTTTAGTTAGAAAAGGAATAATGACTGCTGAAGAACAAATTGAACTACAAAGTCATCTGTATTAGATAATTAGTACAAACTTTCTGCAACTGTTCTATATGGTTGAAGCCATCTTTCATGATTACATTCTGTACATTTGAATAACCATCTTCGTTTTCTTGTTACTACTTTTGGCATAACTACTACCTCGTGTTTAGTTTTGGCCATACAGTAATCACATCGTCTTTCTTCATACTGTTTTGGCTGGTCTTTTGTTTCTAAAAATTCTGCCAGTTTTCTAAAATCATTTTTTAATTCATCAACTAATTTCTGATTGTAAATTGTTGCCGCAGGATGAAATGTAACAAAAAATTTTCTTCCATCTTTTTCAACAATTTTTCCATGATTCTTTGTTATCTCTTTACCATCTAATAGAGTGCCATATGCAGTATTTCCCATTACACAGATAATCTTTGGATTAATTATCTCAATTTCTTGATTAATGAATTCATTACATGACTCTTCTTCTTTTTTTGAAGGAACCCTATTTTTTGGAGGTCTACATTTTACAATATTTGTGATATAGACATCTTCTCGATTAATTCCCGTATCTTCTAAAATCATATCCAGTCTTTTTCCTGCAGCCCCCACAAATGGCTCTCCATGAATATCCTCATTCTTGCCTGGTGCCTCTCCGACAAAAATTACATCTGCATCAAAATTTCCTTTTCCTGGGACTGCCATTATACGAGTTTCACATAATTCACATTTTTTACATTCTCTGACATTTTTGGCAACTGAATCAAGCTTATGCATATCTATGATTCGAGGAACTACTGAATAATTAATCTAAACTCATCTGTGATATTGCAGGTAAAGTAAAAAAATACTCATCTTCAAACTCAAAATCGGTCTCTCCTTTTTCTCTTAATGATTCAAAATAATTACTACAATCTGAGTGAAATCGTAGATTGGCATTATTTTGGCTAGACATGTATACCGATCTAAAACAATTCTTTTGTTTGGCTTTGTGAGAATAATTTGTTACACTGGTCTGTATGTTTTACTCATTAAAAGAATACATAATAGAACCAAGCCTAAAATGCAATTATGAGTGATTTACAAAAATCTGAATCAGAGTTTATTATCAATGAACAAAAAAACCTTGATTTGGAATTTCTGAAATTTTTTGACCCTACTACAATGAGTATTCATCTCAAAGAAAATCAAAAACCTCTTGGGAAAAAAGGAATGCCTGGAAGTTTTGAATTAGTGGAACTTGATACAAAAACACTTGACCGTGATTATCTTGAAATTATAACAAATCAAATTCTATCTGCAATTGATGATGAAACTCTTGGAAATACCGAAATCTCAAAACCTGGTGCTCTGGTAATACAGTATAGGGATTATCGAATTGCAATAACTAGACCTCCCTTCTCTGAACTCTTAGAAATTACAATAGTTCATCCAATCAAACAAATGTCACTTGAGGATTACCATCTATCTGAAAAATTAATGTCAAGATTAGAAAAACAAGCAGAAGGAATTCTCATTTCCGGCGCTCCCGGTTCTGGAAAAAGTACACTTGCATCTGGAATTGCAAATTTCTTTAATCGCTCAGGAAATATTGTTAAAACATTTGAATCTCCACGTGATTTACAAGTGGACCCTGGCGTAACTCAGTACACCAGACTGGATGGAAGTTTTGAAAATTCTGCTGACATCTTGTTACTTGTTAGACCTGATTATACAATATTTGATGAAGTCAGACGAAGAGAGGATTTTAGAATCTTCAGTGATCTTAGATTAACCGGAGTTGGAATGGTTGGTGTTGTTCATGCAAATACCCCTATTGATGCAATTCAAAGATTTATTGGAAAAATTGAACTTGGAATTATTCCAAATGTACTTGACACTGTAATTTATGTAAAAGATGGAGGAATTTCCAAAGTTTATGATTTGGAACTCAAAGTCAAAGTTCCATCTGGAATGGTTGAACAAGATTTGGCACGTCCTGTAATTGAGATATCTGATTTTGAAACAAATACTTTGGAATATGAAATTTATACATTTGGTGAGGAAAACATCATAATTCCTGTAACTGAAAATGGCTCACAAAAAAGTGGAATCGAACATTTAGCTGAAGAAAAAATTCTAGATAGGCTGTATAGATTTGATTCTAATCCTAAGGTTGAATTTCTAAGCCCTGGAAGAATCAAGATTTACGTTTCAAAGGATTCTATTCCTGCACTTATTGGAAAGGCAGGAAAAACCATTCAAGAATTGGAAAAATCTCTTGGTCTACATATTGATGTTGAAGAACGTGGTGCACAACAAGAGCTTCCATCTCAATCTTTACCCTATGACTTTTCAGAGTCTGGAACTGCTTTGATATTTGAAGTAGATAGACAGTTTACCGGGACTGTGGCAAGTTTTGTAGTAAATAACGAGTTTCTTTTCTCATCTAGAATTGGCAAAAGAGGTAAGATCAAAATCTTGAAGCGTTCTACTGAAGGTAAGCGTTTTTCTAGATTTGTAAATAATGATGATAATTTAGAAATATTTCTCAAAAGTCATTAAAGCTAGAAATCATCTTTGGATTTGCTTTGAAAAATGTCACAAATTTTCTAATCTGTCTAATTGTTTTTGGATTTAGATGATGTTCAATTCCTTCTGCATCTTGATTTGCAATTTCTTTTCCAATTCCTAAAATCTCAAAAAATTCTAGTAAAATTCCATGTTTTTGTTTTATTATGTCTGCAATTCGCTGACCTTTTTCTGTTAGATTAATTCCATAATATTTTTCGTATTCTAGATATCCTTCTGCATCTAGTTTTTTGAGCATCTTTGTTACACTTGGCGCACTGACATTCATGTATCTTGAAATATCTAATGTTGCAGCATATCCTTTCATATCTACTAATTCTGAAATGACTTCCAAATAATCTTCAACTCTTGAAGAAATTGCTTTTTCAGATTGATGTGCTGCTTTGATTGAATCTAATCTGCGTGAAGTCTTGTTTTTCATTATGGCAATATCGGATTTCCTTTTATATAAATTGGAAATTATTGTGACGAAATCTTGACTTGAATGTAGTCGATTTTGATCACTGACTGTTAACTATATTTTCTAAAACATCAGTTAATGACAGACCCACTTAGGGAAAAAATTGAAAAATTACGTATAATGAAGGAATCTGCTTCTAGACGTTCTGGTTTGTATAGTGACATGGGGAAATTAGATGATAAAAAAACATCCCAATCTCTTGGTGCATTAAACAGGGCATCGGCTCCAGGTAAAAAAATGCAAAAATTAGGATTTGTCATGTTATGGATTCCTGAGCCAACCGGCGTTACAGTTGCTGTTGGGGCTCCAATGATTTTAGCAGGTAGATTTTTGGATAAAAAATACAATGGTTCTACTCTGAAAGATATTGGCCATAGCACTCATGAAACCCTATCCTCAATCAATAACTTCAAAGCCTCTTTGTAATTGCTTTAGTTTTTATTTTATCTAATCTGACATAAAATATGCCAACACGTCTTCAAGTTCTGATTCCAATTGGAGTTGCAGCTGTTATTGTTGGTGTTGCTGGAATGATTTCTCTTCCTTCTGAAGTAAGTATTGATGCAAATTCTAACTTCTTGATGGGCACTGTCCAATTAGATGATGAAATTCTTCAAGTATACATTGCAGATAATGACCCTCGTAGAATGCGTGGGTTGATGTGGGAAACTCAAAGTTTTCTTGCTGATGATAAAGGAATGCTCTTTGTATTTGATGAGCCTGGAAAACGTTCCATGTGGATGAAAAATATGCAATTTCATTTAGATATAATTTGGTTTGATGAAAACGGAAGTGTAGTTTCAATTAAAAAAAATGTCCCTCCTTGTATTACTCCTCTTGAAGTAATGAGCTGTAAATCTGATGGTGTTTCTGCTGAAAACGCTCAGTATGTTCTTGAAATGACATCTGGATATGTTGATGAGCATTCCATAAATGAAAAATCTCAATTAGAAATTATCTCGATTTAGATGAATCTATTTTATCAAAGGACGTATCTTGTTTTAGGAATGTTTTTTGTATTTGTTGGAGCATATACTGGATTTGATGCTGGAATTAGTTATCAGACTACCACTACAGTAATAGTGATAATTGTTAGTATTGGATTTGTCTTAGGTGGAATTTATCTTCTCATCACATATCTGAAAAATCGGAAGATCTTAAAACAAGCCGATTAATCAGTATGGTATGACTGATTTTAAAAAAATTGCAGCAGATGGTTTTGAAATAAATGCACGAATTCTTGATGGCAATCCTGATGATGCAGCAGCACGCTCTTACATGCTAGGAATCATGATGGCAAAGCATCTAGATGAAGAACATATCAAACGCGCTAAACGATATGTAATAGATTAACTGACCAAATAAGAAAATTAAAAAAATACTGTGAAAATTTTCACAATCTATGCTGCTGCTTGTTTTTGTCCTAATAGTGACAAAAGTGGCATTGCATCCCATTGATACATGTATGATGAAAGAAATGATTTACATGCGTTATTGTATGCATTGAAAAAGCCCTCTACTGTAGCTTTATCGCCTTCAACAACAGACATTGCGGTTTTATTATCGTCAAAAGAACCGCTCCAAATCATGTTTCCTTTAGCATTCCAGTCGTCAATGATTGTAGCAATCGTGCCTGCTGCAGCTGCTACATCTTGTGCTTTTGCATCTTCTTTAAAGACGCTAACTAAAACATATGGTGATTTTTCAGCCATACGGAGATGTTAATAATTCAATATTAAAATTCGATGCAGATTTTCTATACTTGTTCTAATAATATGGAAGAGCGCCGTTAGCAACATTCCAGTAGTTGACGACATGTATTCTGGTTTTTAGATCAAAGCATACGATGCTGTGTCACTAACGGCATAAACAAATTCCTCTTTTAGAATAATTAAAACTAGTTTTGAACTTAAAATAATATTCTCAATAACTAGAATTAGATGTATTTCTTGTAAATTTTGTATTTCATTGTAATACACTGCAGCACATTCTTAATCTCAATTCTAAGAATGGAGAACTTAGATCCATGTTATTAGTACACCAATAGATTAGGCTTCAATGACTATGAACGTAAAAGTACTTTCATTATTCATTCTCATGGCGTTAAGTCCTGTGGCTGTTTCTGCTGCACATGCAGATGCTGGTTATACTGAAAAACTAGAATTTGGTGCAGCACTAGAA
>CABXGK010000023.1 GCA_902511735.1 uncultured marine group I thaumarchaeote | reverse complement strand
GAGACATTAATCGAAGTAGAGGTGGATTTGGGTTGGTAAGAGCAGTCATTCTTGTAAAATCTCCAAAAAAGCTAATAGCTGCACGATTAAGAAAAATAAATAAGATTAATGAGTCATTTCCTGTTAGTGGTCAATTTGACGCTGTGGCAGTAATAGATGTGAAAGAATTATCTGAAATCAAGGATGTGACCACAGAAATACAAAAAATACCTGGTGTTGAAAGAACTGAAACCATGGTCGAAGTAAATCCATAAAATCTTATAACACATAATGATGTTTATCGAATATGAATATCAAAAGAATTGGAAACATAATATTAGAAGTAACTGATCTAGATGCATCAATAAAGTTTTATCATGAAATTTTAGGTATGCCTATAAAAAATGAGAGACGTAATTGGGTCGATTTAGGCCAACAATCTGGAGGCGTATTGAGTTTACATCCTTCATCCATAACTACCTCTCATACCGGTTCATCAAAAGAAAATGGCATCTTGATTGGATTAACAGTAGGGGATTTAGCTTCTGCAATAGATGAATTATCTTCTGCAAATGTAAAGATATTCCGAGATGTTCAAGAAAGACAAGCTGGGAAAAATGCAATAGTTTTAGATCCTGATGGTTACATGGTTTCATTATTTGAACCTGATTTTTCAGATTCAAAAGATAAACAAACTACAGGATATGTTGGATTTACACCTGAATAATCGGGTTTAGAAAATCAATAAATAATTTATCTGAAAACTTTTTCTATTTTTTTCATATTTCCTTTTAAGAAAAACAATCCTCCGACACCCAACAATGAAGTTGGAATTGCCAAATACAGAAGATCTAGAACAGGGTCTCCACACATATCAAATATTGCAGACACTAGTATTAGACATTAACTCCTAAAATCAAGTTTGCAATTAGATAAATATGAAATTTTACAAAATATGAAAATTGTTTCTATAAACTTTCTAGATGAATTTTGAAAAATTATTAAAATTTAGGCAGAGAGTTCTCTTTACCCTTTGAATCTAATTGTTTTTTTAATTCTAAATTTTCTTTCAAAAGTTTGTCATTTGCCTCTTTCATTAAAGAAAATGACTTTTCTCTATTGTATAATGGATGTCCGGGAGGAAAAATAGATTCATTGGAATTTAGTAAACCGTCTGCATGTTGACGGAACATTTGATTAAAATCTTCAAGATTTGGCATTAATGATGCATTTCTTTTATTAAATTTCTCTCTAATCTCGTTTATTCCTGAAAATCCTGTAGGAGGATTACTCTTTGGAGGATAACGAATAGTTTCATCACCCAAATTTGTTTCAACTGGGTTAAATGCTGTTTTTCTTTCTTTAAAGAATCCTGTATCCATATGCTAATTGATTTTGTACAATATTTTAGCATTCGTATGCCCTCTTTACGCTCAAATTGTGAATAAACGTCAATTTTTAGTCATATTATTCTGATCGCAGATCCTTATAGCGATCATGAATTTGGATTGTTTCATGCAACACGATAAAGTGAAACGCTGTCTAAAATGTGAAAAAACAATTCACGATACAGAATTACACAAAATTGTGATGTATGTCGTGGATGAACAATTCACAGAACACCATTATGAGCATGTAGAATGCCCAGATAAATTCACTATCTAGTTGAATGATAATAGACAGGGTACAATTCTCCAGTTTCCCTACTATGATATTTCCATTCATCTTCGCCCCATGTCTTTTTTGAAAATTCTTTTTGTAATGACGGGTGAATTCGATTGAAGACATCTTCCCCAATCAGTATTTCTTGAGGTTTTGCTTTTCCTTGAATTTTTGCGGCAATATTCATTGCAGGTCCTAAAAGATCAACGTGTGATTTTTCTGCATCTGAACCATATCGAACAATCATGTTAGTTCCAAAATCAATGCCGATTTTAACAAACAAATCCGGATAATCATATTGGTTTAAAATAGGATTAATTCCTTCTTCGATAATTTTAATCATGGATTTTGCAGCACCTATTGCATTATCTGCGGCAATCAAAGAACTTTGGTGAACAAAATAACCAATTACCGCATCTCCTACAAATTTTAAAACAAATCCACCATGATGATTAACGGCAAATGCCATTTCTTGTGCAAATGAACTAAATATTATTGCAACTTTTTTTTCAGGTAATGTTAATGTAATATCTGTGGAACCGACCAAATCAACATACATTACAACCATTGATTGTTTTTCATGTACATGTTTTCTAAGATATGCATCAGATCTATCTACTGTTGCGTCATATTCAATTCCTTTTTTTAATGAACTCCAAATTCTTTTTTGAGTTTCTTGAATCATTGTTTCAGAATCAATGACTTTTTCATCATTTTTCCCCAACATCATGTCAACTACTCCACCGGCATCTTGTTCTACATTTGTAGACTTGGAATCTGATGCTTCATTATGGTCCATTATACAATTTAATAAAAAACCACTGTGTTTTATTCTTTTTTCGTAAAAACATATGGTGTTTCAAATTTTTGATCCATTGTCCAATATGTTGGTAAAGAAATCGCAGATATTACACTTAATTGGAATTTTTTTATTAAAAGGCCCCATCCAAAATCTGATGTATCTCTAGAAAACTCACGATGAGAATGACTTCCAGTCAAAACAAAGGATGAATCTGAAAAATGAGGAATTTCTAGCACATTTTTGATTACAGATTCGGCTAAAACTTCTCCAATTTCAGGAACCCCGCCTATGACGAAAATTGATTTTTTTGCAGAAAGGGTTCCAAAATCAAATATTGTTGCATCAGAGCATAGGGGTTTGAAGTCAATTTCAGTTTTTGTCGATATTTGTTCTTGTAGGTTCACCAAATTTTCATCAATTTCTATAGAATGTGCTTCTAGTCCGGATATCTTTCCACAAAATGCAATTCTTCCATCACCTGAACCTATGTCGACAATCTGTTCAAACCCCTGATTTTTTGCTTCTATTGCTAGTCCCCAGGCAGATAGCATCCAAGTTGTGTAAAATGGTGCATAACTAGCATCATGTTTGATACTATCTATCCAATAATTATTCAAATCTCCTTCAAAAATGGTATAATCTTTATTAGAAATTTTTTCAGAAATTTTATTTGAGTAAATTGGATTTGCGTTAAGAAATCCATGTAATAATGAAATTTGATCACTATTTATCAAAAATGAGTCGTCATGTAGATTTGGTAAAATCTCTGTAGTATGGCTATTTCCTTTGTATAGAGATACAAATTTGTGTTTTAATTCACAAACATTCTTAGAATATGTTTCCATAAATGATTATAATTTAAGGAAGTAATTAAAAGAAATCATATGAGAATTGGCAATCCTACAAATAATGAATTATTTTTAGAACTAAATAAAATAAATGTAGATATCCAGAATGGGTTTTTAAAAAAAATCATTCAAGAAACGCGAACTGTTGAATGTAATGTAATGTTAGGGGACAGTACAACTAAAAATATTGAAACATTCGATATAAAAAATGTAGAATCTTTTTTTGGTAGATTTCAATCAGGATTATCACAATGGAATTCTCAGGGAATTACATATTCATCGGATGAAGACTTGAGAAGGATATTTACAAAATCTGAAATAAAAATTGGAAATTATATTTTATCACTACACGCATCTTTACAATATCATGTTTTGTTATACTATAAACCCATACAGAAAGTAATTGAATTGCAAAAAAAATTAGCAGATTTAATTGGTGAAGGAGGAAATTCTGAGTCAAAATATGAAGAAGAAAGTGACAGATTAATCATTGAAAAATTAAATGAATTAGGTTTTAAGGATATGCCAAAACAAGAATTGTTTGAATTATTTTATAATGATGAAGAATTAGCAAAAAAAATTAAAAAAATGATAGATGATTCTCAACCCGAAGTAATTGATAGTCAAGGTCAAAAGAACCAACTATTCAAAGAATTAGATAATTTACTGATAGAAATATTTCATACAACCTCTGTTTTAATTGATGAACAAAAACTTGTAAATGGAGAAGAAGGGTGTCTATGTAATATTGATTTGGAGTATATTGACAACGGTTCCAAACAAGGTTTGTTTGATGTATCTATTATTGATGAACAAGATAAACAGTTAATCAAGCAAAACATTATGAAAATACGTGACATTGTTTTAGAAAATTAATTCTTAATCAAGGGTACAAAGGCATAATGCCCTGGGGAGTTGTACCTCTTGACTAATAATTTACGTTTGATCGCACGTATTTAGGGATTATGAAAAAAATAGGCACAAATTCAAAAAACAATTCATTTTAAACAATTAATTACGCATATGAAGTGTAACAATTTCATGACAGTAACTTATGATGATGTTACAAAAGCACAAGAAACTCAAAGTAAAATTATTCGAAAGACTTCTCTAGAATTTTCTGAAACTTTTAGTAAAATTTGTGGAGCAAAAGTATACCTGAAAAACGAATATGAGCAAAAAACTGGTTCATTTAAAATTCGCGGCGCATATTATAAAATTAAATCATTAACTGATGAAGAAAAAAGTAGAGGAGTTGTTGCCGCATCTGCAGGAAATCATTCACAAGGCGTTGCATTTGCATCACATATTGAGAATATTCCTTGTACAATTGTCATGCCAAAGACTGCATCTCCTGCAAAAGTTTCTGCGACAAAAGGATATGGAGCAAATGTTGTTTTAGAAGGTTCCACATATGATGAATCATGGGCACATGCTCAGAAAATTGCCTCAGAAACAAATGCTACAATAATTCATGCTTTCGATGATTCACATGTTATTGCAGGTCAAGGAGTTATTGGATTAGAGATACTTGATCAACTACCGGATGTAGATGAAATTTATGTTCCAATTGGAGGTGGAGGTTTGGTTGCGGGCATATTAACTGCCGTAAAAGAAAAAAATCCAAACATCAAGATAATTGGTGTTGAATCAAGTGCATATCCTGCAATGAAAAAATCTATAGAGACAAATTCTCTTGAAACTGTCGGAGGTGATACTACTATTGCTGATGGCATATCTGTCAAAACTCCCGGAAAATTAACTTTCGATATTGTTCGGCAAAAAATTGATGGTATTGTAACTGTAGATGATAGCGATATAATTAATGCGATGTTTCTATTAATGGAGCGTTCAAAAGCGGTTGTTGAACCTGCAGGGGCAGTTGCATTAGCATATATTTTGAAACATAACCCAAAATCAGATAAAACAGTAGTGCCTATTTTATGTGGAGGTAACATTGACATGTATTTGCTAGGCCAAATCGTATCTAAAGGACTGTCAGGAATGGGAAGGATGCTAAAGATTTCAGTCCTCCTAAAAGATAAACCCGGAGCATTAAAAGAATTGGTAGATGAAATATCTTCAATTAATGTAAATATTGTAGAAGTGATTCATGACCGATTAAGCACAGATGTGAATGCAGGTTCTGCAGGAGTTACAATCAGTTTAGAGACTGAAGATCAAAATCAATCAAATGAATTAATTAATCATTTACAAGAAAAAAATATCAAATTTCAAGTGATGTCTTAACGAAATTTCTTTTTAACGAATTTTTTTAGGCCTAGTTTTTTTAATTCTTCAGATTCTTTAAGAACAGAAGTATATTGATCAAATTTGTGTTTCTTTAATTTTGTTTTTATGTCTGGATATGAATTTCCAAGAATTTTCAATGCATAAATTCCTGCATTCGAAGCCTTGTTTACACCCACTGCCACAACTGGCGAACCAGTAGGCATTTCTGAAATCGATAAAAGAGAATCAAGACCTCCAAATGCAGAATATTTGTTTTTGTCTGTTTTTTTCATTTGTTTGTCATTGTATACCATTATTGGAACTCCGATAACAGGAATTGTTGTATGCGATGCAATCATTCCTGGAAGATGTGCTGCTCCTCCCGCACCTGCAATTATTACTTTGAATTTACTTTTTTCAGCATGTTTTGCATATTCATTTAATCTTTCAGGGGTTCTATGAGCTGAAATAATTTGATCTTCGTGAGGTATTGAAAATGAATCTAGTATCTCTGCAGCACCATGCATAATACGACTATCCGAACTAGACCCCATAATTATTCCAACAAGAGGCTTCTTTGTTACCATTAATTTTCATGCTTTTTGGTATTTTTAAATAGTTTTAATCAAAAATTTTCGCTAAACTATTAGTAATACAATATTCGTTGAACGTTATGGCAAAGGTTTTGGGGATAATTGGAGGCGGACAATTAGGAATGATGATTACAGAAGCAGCACAAAATTTAGAAGAAGTATCAAAAATTATTGTTTTAGATCCTACTGAGAATTGTCCTGCAGCAAAAGTTGGTGCAGAACAAATTGTTGCAGATTTCAAAGACGAAGATGCAATAAAGAAATTATCCGAATTATCAGATATAATCACATATGAAATTGAATCTGGAAATAGCGATGTGTTGAAAAAATTAGAAACACATACCGAGATAAATCCGTCCCCCGATACATTAAGAATAATTCAAGACAAACTATTACAAAAACAATTTTTAAAAGAAAACGATATTGCAGTAGCAGAATTTGTAAAAATTGAGAATAAAAATGAATTAATAGATGTAATAGATAAAATGGGACTTCCCGTACTATTAAAAACTCGAAGAGATGCATATGATGGGAGAGGTAATTACAAAATCAATTCAAAATCTGAAATAGATGATGCATTAGATCTATTTGCAGGAAAAACATTGATGATTGAAAAGTTTGTTAAATTTGAAAAAGAAGTTTCAGTCATAGCTGCAAGAAACACAAAAGGAAAAATTGCAACATATCCTGTTGTAGAAAATATTCATGAAAACAATATTTTAAGAACAACAATCGCTCCCGGAAGAGTTTCAGAAAAAGTTAAGAAACAAGCAGAAAAAATTGCTGAAAAAACAATGGAGGTTTTACATGGAGCTGGAGTGTTTGGGATAGAAATGTTTGTTACGGCTGATGATGAAATTTTAATTAATGAAATTGCACCACGAGTTCATAATTCAGGCCACCACACATTACAATCATGCGATACCTCTCAATTTGAACAACATCTTAGAGCAATTTTAGGTATGGAGTTAGGGAATTCATCAATAAAATCTCCTACAATAATGTATAACATTCTAGGTCCAAAAACATTCAAAGGAGAATACAATGTGCTATTCAAAAAACAAGACAATGTTTATCTGAAAATGTATGGAAAATTAGAATCAAAACCACAACGTAAAATTGGTCATATCAATATCGTAGATATCGAAAATAGAGGGATGGATGAATTATTTAATCAGCTAGAAGAACTCAAAAGTAATTTGGTCATAGAACCAAAACAAACCTAGTATTATTTTCAAAACTATCAAAAAAGATTATTAATACTTGATTTCAAAAATTAGTATGGCACTAAAAGCATCATTAGTACTTACAGGCATTGCTATTGGATTGTTAGTGTTGTATGGAGCAGATGTTGCTGCAAGTATGAGCAGCGACGGAGGAAAAGGTGACGGATTTTTACCATTAGATGATATGCAAAGAGGGATGGGATTAGGCGGACCTGCAATAATCTTACCAATAATTGCATTTTTCATATCATTAAGAGAATCATCAAAAGGGTTAGGCGGAATGATAATTATTTCAGGAGTTTTAATTTTAATTGGAGGATTGGCAATGGTTGGAACTCCTGCACCAGAAGGAGTGGATAGAAATCCTGCAATGTTATTTGCCCCAGGAATCATACAGATTGTTTTAGGTGCAATAAAGATAAAGAAGTCATCAAATTAGATTTCACATGACTAAATGTGAAAAATGTGGACAAGATACTAGCAAAGGTTATGATTGTGAACATACCAAATTTGAAGAATATTGCAAAGAATGTTACACCGAATTACATTACTATATCACAGAGTTAAAAAATAATGAGTGAGTTACAAGCATTAATTCAATGGATTGCAGATTTACTTTCAGAATATTTGTACACAGGGGTTTTTCTTGCAGCATTACTTGAAACAATAATTCCACCAATTCCAACTATGGCCGTATTTCCTACTGCAGGTTTTATTGCATCGCAGAACGGATTAAGCGTTGCAGAAGCAATACTATTAGGTATTGTAGGGGGATTGGGCGCATCAATAGGCTCTACAGTGATTTATCTAATCGCGTTAAAATTAGGTAGAACTGCATTATTGAAATATCTCAATAAATTCAGAATTTCTGAAAAAAAATTAGATAGAGTAGAAAAATGGTTTGAGAAATATGGGGATAAGGCAGTACTTTTTGGAAGAATGATTCCTGTGTTTAGAGAAATGATTTCTGTCCCTGCAGGATTATTGAAAATGCGTATTAGAAAATTTTTAGCATACACCATACTTGGTTCATGTGCATGGGGGGTCACCATGGTACTAATAGGATATTTCTTTGGATTGACTGCTTTTGAAATGATCATATAGTGTAATACAAGTTAAAAGATAGAAAAAATTAGTAAATATAATGAAAGCAATAATTTTGGCAGGAGGAAGAGGAAAAAGATTACGACCAATTACAGATAAAATCCCAAAACCCCTAATACCAATTAACGGTAAACCTCTGATAGAGAGAACTATAAAATATTTAAAAAAATATGGAATAACTGAAATTATAATATCAAGTGGTTACAAATCAGATCTAATTGAGAAATTTCTAAAAAATAAAAAAAATTTTGGTTGTGAGTTAATATTTTCTAATGAAAAAACACCGTTAGGTACTGGCGGAGCAATTAAAAAAGCCTTGAAACACGTAGATGAAGAATCATTTTTAGTTTTGAATGGAGATATTGTAACAAATATTGATTTAAAAAAAATTCTTAGGAAACCAAATACAATTGCAGCAAATGAATTAAAAACTAAATTTGGTACAATGGAGATTAAAAAAAATAAAATTTTAAAATTTAATGAAAAGAAAGATGTTTCAGACGTATGGATGAATCCCGGAATATATCATTTATCAAAAAATATTGAAAAAATAATTCCTAAAAAAGGAAGTCTAGAAGGGATAGTTTTTCCAAAAATGGCACAAAAAAAGACTCTAAAAACAGTCAAATTCAAAAATGCCCTATGGTATTCCATAGATTCTCATAAAGATATAGAAGAATGTTCAAAAGAAATAAAATCAAAAAAATATTCTAAATATTTCAAGTATTGAAATGAGACAATTATCATACAGCCTAGGTTCGCTACTTTCAATTGAAGAAGTTATAGAATGTTCTAAAAAGCTAAATAAAATTAAACCCGAGGTTATGTGGATTCCAGAAACATGGGGCATGGAAAATTTTTCTATGTTGGGATTAGCATCTAGAGAAAATACATTTTCAAAAATTGGTTCATCAATTATCAACATCTATTCTAGAAGTCCAAGTTTAATTGCAATGGGCGCATCTACAATTGACACTATTTCCAACGGTCGATTGATATTGGGATTAGGTACTAGTAGTGTGCCTATAGTGGAAGATTTTCATGGTAATTCATTTGAATCTCCTGTTCAAAGAATGAAAGAATATGTGGAAATTATACGTCTTGCATTAAGCGGAAATAAAATAAATTATTCTGGAACAATTTTTTCATTAAGAGACTTTTCATTATTAACAAAACCTGTAAGAAATAAAATTCCAATTTACCTTGCAGCGATTAATCAAAAAATGTTAGAATTAACATGGGACATTGCAGATGGAGTAATATTTTATTTGAGACCAAAAAATGAAATGAAAGAAACAATTTCTAGAATGCAGAAAAAGAAAAAAATTGATACTACGTTACAAATTATTACCTGTATTCATTCAGATCATGAAAAAGCAGTTAATCGTGCAAAAAAAACTCTTAGTTTTTACATCGCAGTTGGAAAAATTTATCGGGAGTTTTTAGAATTATCAGGATATGCTAAAGAAACACAGATTATTTTTAATGAATATAAAAAAGGAGGACTGGATGATTTAGATAAATTTGTTCCAGATAAAATGTTAGATGATTTATGTATTGCAGGCACTCCAGATTTGGCATTAAAAAAACTAAATGAATTTAGAAATATTGGGATAAACCTTCCAATAATTCAATTTAATCCAATTGGCAATGTGAAAGAATCATTTGAATTATTAACAAATACATTTTCAGGGGAGTTAAATGAATAAAGTTGCAATAGTAGGTTCAGGGCAAACAAAATTTTCAAAAGATGACAAGAATATAGAAGAATTGCTTTTTGAATCATCGGATAAATGTCTGCAATCCGTGCATAATTGTAATTCAAATGATGTTCAAGGAGTTCTTGTCTCAACAAATGATAATTCAAAATATCTTGGTGCAATTTTATCTGAAACCATGGGTATTGAACCTCAAATTTCACATTCAATTGAACACCTTTGTAGTTCAGGAACAAATGCGATTATCTCGGCATATTCTTACATATCATCAGGGTTATCCGACATCATACTAGTTTCAGGTGCGGAATCTGCAACTAATCCAGGTCAAGTTTTAGAATGGGATAAATCTCGAGGAATCTTTGAGCATCCAATCTATTGGGCATCAATGCTTACTAAATCTCATAAAAGAAAATTTCAGACAACTGATGAAGAATTGGCAATAGTATCTGCAAAAAATCACAAACAAGCAATGGACAATCCATTTGCATATAGTAACGAGCCTAGAACTATATCAGAAGTAATGAACTCAAAACAAATTACCGAAGATCTTAGAATTTTAGATTGCTCAAGATCCTGCTCTGGAAGTTCATCAATTTTATTAGCATCTGAAGAAAAAGCAAGAGAGATTTCAGATCAACCAATATGGATACGCGGAATAGGTCAAAAAACCATATCTGCAAGTTTTACAAAAAACACTCTTGAA
This sequence comes from uncultured marine group I thaumarchaeote, assembly GCA_902511735.1. Lineage (GTDB taxonomy): Archaea > Thermoproteota > Nitrososphaeria > Nitrososphaerales > Nitrosopumilaceae > Nitrosopelagicus. The sequence continues at coordinate 345 of CABXGK010000023.1, read as the reverse complement.
GAAATTGAAAGTACCAGAATTGCTGCAAATTCTGCGTACAAGATGGCAAAGATTGAATCTAAAAATATAGATGTCGCAGAAGTACATGATGCATTTTCTGTTTGTGAATTAATGGCCATATCAGAATTAGGACTTGCAACTAATGACAAGAGTGGAGAGTTTGTCAGAGATTTATTTAACACAGAAAATAGAATGATAAATCCTAGAGGGGGATTGATTGGGGCAGGACATCCACTAGGAGCTACCGGAATATCACAAACAATAGAAATAACATCTCAACTTCAAGGAAAATCAGACAAACGTCAAATTTCAAATGCGAATACAGGATTAATTCACAATATGTCT
>CABXGK010000022.1 GCA_902511735.1 uncultured marine group I thaumarchaeote | reverse complement strand
AAAGAATTAGGATATTCAGTAAAATCAGTTACTGGAATTAATATGGATTCTAAGAGACGAGATACAATAATTGACGAATTATTCAAGATTGAAGGTGTTAGAGAAATTTCTGAAGTGACAGGAAGATTTGATATCATGGTTACAATGTACGCAAAATCATTAAATGAAATGCATAAAGTAGTTTCAGAAAAAATTGGTAAAATTGAGGGAATATTAGGTTCTGAGAGCTTCATTGAGATGAAAAGAAGGACAAAACCAATGCCCTACATGCCAGAGTAAACGAGTGATATTTATTTTTCTGAGAATGTGAGTGATTAGATGCAAGAAACAACAACAAAAATCAAAATAAAAACGTATTATGAGTTAACGAAACCAAAAATTTGGTATTTGCTAGTTTTCACAGCATTTGGTACTGCAATTACCGCATCCAATATTTACAATATTGAGATCTCAATTGCAACTTGGGCTTTGATGCTTTTTGGTGTAGCTGCAGGATCCGCAGCAGCAAATACTTTGACAAATTATCATGATAGAGATATTGATGAAATTATGGAAAGAACAAAAGGTAGACCAATTCCAAGTAAAAGGATTTTTCCTGCTGAAAAAGCAAGAGATTTTGGATTAGTTTTGGCAGGAATTTCAATTGCCTGTGCATTTGGAATTGCATTTACCACTTCATTTTGGAATGGAATGTGGTGTGGTATTTTCATGGTGTTTGGTTTAGCCGACAATATTTTGATTTACAGTCATGCATTGAAAAGAAAGAGTCAACTTAACATCATACTTGGAGGTTTTTCAGGTGGTGCACCTGCAATGATTGGTTATGCAGCAGTAACACTAACTGGATTATGGGACTTTGGATTAATCATGGCAGGATTAGTATTCATTTGGATTCCAATGCACATTTGGGCATTAACATTACACTTTAGAGATGATTATCAAAAAGTAAAAGTTCCAATGTTGACTGCAGTTTTGTCTGAAAAAACATCAGCAAGAGTCATTGCTGCAACTACAGTAATGATGGTGGTTTTCAGCGTAGTTCCATTCTTTTTGACAACAGATGTAGGAGAACCAGTAATGGGAGATGTTTACCTATACACAGCAATAGCATCAGGTGTTTTGATGATTGTACTTAGTGCATGGGTCGTCTCAAAACCAACTGAGAAGGCATCATGGGTTTTGTTCAAATTTTCTAGTCCATATCTTGCAGTATTGTTCATTGCACTAATGGTTGATTCAGCATTATAGTTTTACCGAATCGTTTTTTTAACCCACAATTGTGAGAGAACTATGACTTTTGAATTAGTTTGTAAAGACTATGGTTATGACTGTGAATTTGTTGCAAAAGGCGAAGATAGTGATTACGTGATGAGAGAATTTGGAAAACATGTAGACGAAGAACATGGCTTATGGTATTCAGAAGAATCACTAAAACAGATTTTTCAAAATAAATACAATAAAAAATAAAACTACTCAGGTTTTAGAATTATTTTTCCAACTAGTCCTTTTCCATTAAGCATTTTATTGTGAGCATCAACAGCATTCTCAAATGTGAAAATAGAGTCAATTATGACCTTGATTTTGCCCTGTCCCATCCAATAGAATCCATCTTCTAATTCAGCGCGAGTACCTTGTGTTGAACCTAAAATGTTGATTCCTTTAAAAAATATTTGTCGTAAATCAGCAGGAGCATCATAACCCGTAGTAGCTCCAGTAGTAACAAGGGTTGCACCGTATTTCAATAAAGTTAATTCTTTATTGAAATGTGAACCACCAATGTGTTCAAAGATTACGTCAATTCCTGGTGCTTCATTCTTCTTTTTTGCTAGTTCTTTTGAAATTTTGAAAACTTCTTTGTTCCAATCTTCTTTTCGGTGATCTACTGCATAATCAGCGCCAAGTTCTTTTAATTGTTCTAGTTTTTCTGGACTTGCAGTTGCAATTACAGTACAACCATACAATTTTGCAATTTGAATACCAAATATGCCTACACCAGAACTACCACCCATCACAAGAACAACTTGTCCTGGTTTGATTTTTGCCCTTCCAACTAACATATGCCAGGATGTTAAAAGTGTCATAGAAGCAGCAGCTGCATCTTCATAAGAAATTGAATCAGGAATTTTTAAGACATTAATTTCTGGCAAGTGTGCAATTTCACAATATCCACCCCAAAGAGGACCGGTTTCAAACCCCCAAATTTTTCGTTTTTTACAATCAAATTCTCTTCCAGAAGTGCATGCAGTACAAACACGACATGACATATTTCCGTGTGAAACAACTCTATCACCCACTTTGAAACCTTTTACATCTTCACCTACTGCAATTACTTCTCCAGCTGCATCAGTTCCAGAGATATGTGGTAAAGGAACTGCTAAAGGTTTACCTCGCATTCCCCAAATATCATCATAGTTTAATGCAGCTGCTTTTACACGAAATAAAACTTCGTTTGATTTTACATTTGGTTCAGGAATATCTTTTAGTTTTAAAATGGATGCAAAATCATTTTCTTCTGCATATTTTTCATAAACTAGAGCCTTCATTTTGTTAATAATTATCTAGAGAGATTTTATCAAGTTTTGGAATTTTTGCAATTTCAAATCCTTCTTTTCTCTTGTTTAGTGGTCTTGTTGCATCAATTCCAAGTTTGGCAGTTTTTAGCTTTTTCTGATCACTAGAAGGATCTAAGCTAGAACCACGTACATTTTTTATTAATACTATATCTTTATCAGCCTGAAATCGTGTTGCCATTGCATATTCAACTTCATCAGAATTTGAAGGGTCAATATCCTCATCTACAGCAGTAACCATTTTCAGAGAACGATGAGATGCAAAAATTTCATTAATTATTTTTTTTACATTAGTTGAAGGTTTTTTTGATATTTGTGCTACTGCGTGGAGCCAATGAGAGCCACCGTTTGATAAAATTACCTGTTTTGTAGAAGGGAATTTTTTCTTTAATATTCCATTTAGTTTTGATTCTATTGGCATTCCCATGAGTAAATGATGTTCACCATAACCAGGTAAAATATCATGAAAAATTGGGTTATCACGATAATACATTTTTTCTAATTCAAAGAGAGGTTGTTCCCTAGGATGATCATATGTACGCAACATTTCAACCATCCATTCTTTGTCGGTTTTGTCTTGGAGAATTTTACCTTCCATTACAATTTCAGTACCTGATGGAACATGCATTTCAGAATATGGACATTTTGACAATGTTAATTTATTTCCCAATAATGAATTTGCAATGTGTAATTCATCTTTACCCCAATCAGCCTGATATGCACCAGAAATTGATATTGCAGGATGAACGCCTACAGTAATTGCCACTTTAAGATCTTCACCATGCTCTTTTGCATTAATGAAATTTCGATGTGAATGACGTCCTTCAACCATTCTAATTGAAAAGTGTGTTTTATCAATTGGCATCAATCTATGAAAGGCCGAATTCTGAGTCTTAAACTCATGGTTTTGAGAATAAACTATAGCTGACGTAATGAAAGGTCCAGATTCTTTTTCAAAATGAGTAACAATAGGAAGTTCAGATAAGTTTTTCGAAGAATTTTGAAAAAATTTTCCATTAGATGATATTTTGGGTTTTTTGGCATTTTTGATTGATGAAAAAATTGATTCGTGAATTTTATTTTCTTTGGAATTTACTGCTAATGCAAATCTCTTTCGTGTCCCAACTAAATTACTAACTAAATTGAAATTTTTTTGTTTAATATTTTCAAAAAGTAAAGCAGAAGTTCCATCAGCTTTTGCTGTGATTCCTGCAATTTCAAATTTTGGTGAAACCTTTTTTTTGATAATTTTAATCTCTTTAGATTTTTTTAATTTTGAGACGTATTCACGTAAATCTGCGGTCATTCTGTAATTTCTCCCATGATTTCATGCATTAATTGTTTTGTGGTTTCATTATCTAATGGTTTTTCAAAATTTCCTGTTACAATACATATTCCTTTCAAAAAAGATGAAATTTTTTCAGATAATAATTTTAGAAAAAGTTCTTCAGATTTAGTTGGAATAATAACAGATGTGGATGGGACAGGTCCAGAACTAATAGAAATTAGCATTGAACCGATTTTTAATGAAGTTTCAGAAATGGAGATTATCATACCATTTTCAAAATTAAGAAAATTAACTAGGAAAGTACGACTTTCATATACAATTGTCTTTTTATTACAACCAAGTTCCACAACAAGACTTTTTCAATTATGCCTTTATTGCTATCGGTTCAGACTTTGTTTCGAATGCTTCTTTGACTAGATCTCTTGCTTTTTTGATGGTTATACGTTCTTCAGATTTTCTGAGTTCTTCAATGGTCTTTGTTTTTGTCCATCCTTCAGAGACAGCAGTTTCTAATGTTGTTTTTACAAAATCAGATGAGTCTGCTGAAACTTTTACAGGAATTTCAACTGGAGCATTCTTTGCTTCGAATGCTTCTTTTGTTAGTTCTCTTGCTTTTTTGATGGTTATACGTTCTTCAGATTTTCTGAGTTCTTCAATGGTCTTTGTTTTTGTCCATCCTTCAGAGACAGCAGTTTCTAATGTTGTTTTTACAAAATCAGATGAGTCTGCTGAAACTGTTGCAACTTGTGGTGCTTCAACAGTTTGGGATTTTAGAGATGCTGCGTCAGCCTCAACTCTTGCTCTGAGTTTAGCCTTGTACTTCAAGTTACGTGGTTTGGTTCTTAATCGGTAACCACAGCATGGGCACCAAAGTCCTTCCCAATTAATGAAGATTTCACAGATCTGACATCGTCTTTGACCAGATGCATAACGTCCAGTTCCTACTGGTTTTTGTGCTTTGTATCTAGAACAGATTCCTTTACATGTCATTTTGTTTGCATAATGTATAGAAATTACAACTATATAAAACGGATCTCATAATTTTTTTCATAAAATCTCATTTTTTATGTAAAAATTTTATTGATTTATATGTAAAAACTGATCAATTTCAAAAAAATCGAAATTATCTATAAATATCTTTGGGTTTTTTGACGGAATAGTGCCAAGTCCACAAAATTAGAACTAGCCAATTATTGACAATGGTAAGATAAATTTTGAAATTCCACTTCTTTGAGAGATGAATTGTGCAGAAAGCATATCTCGTTTACCTCTTTGATTATGATTTTTAATTTTCAATGTAGTACTTGATTCATCAACAAATTCAATTTCAAATTTTGAGCAGAATTGTAAATTTAACATTTGGAGAATTTTGTTAGCTGTGTTCATATCACCATTTCCAATTTTGATAATTTTTCTAGCCGCAGGTAATTCTGCTAAAATTGAAATCAGATAAGGAATTAATTTGTCTAATGAAACAAAAAATGCTCTGGCAATTTCATTTTCCAAATAGGTTACAGATACACCAATTCTCTGACCAGGATCAATTCCTAAGATTAACTTACTAGAATTTGTTGAAGAATTGAGCATTTTTGTGATGATTCCCTTTACAACAATCGGGTCTTTACTGATTATCTCATCAAATAACATTGGTGTTGAGATTTGTTTTGGAGCCTCTTTTTCTGTAGTGACGACTAGATCACCGTCAAAATCACCAATTTCACTAGGTAAAATTGAATCAAATGGGATAGATAATTCCTTGAAAATTTTTGATAGTTTGAAATAGGGTTTGCCATACTCTGTGGCGATTCCAATTTTTGCATTTTCTATACGAGTAATACTTTGGGTATTAATTGAAAGAATTTAGTACTTTTGGGCTTAAATTTGCTACACAAGTTGTCAAAAATATCTCTAAAAGATCAGGATTTTAGAATTGTGGATACTGCACTATCTACTGCAGAATCAAAGTTAGAATCGATTTTTTGCTGAATTTCAGCAACTTTTGATTCACCGTTTTGAGTAATTTTTTGAGATTCTGATTCGGCCTTAGATTTAGACTCTGAAATCATGGATTCTGCCTCAGAGGTAGCCATTTTTTGGGTCTGTTCTAGAAGAGAATCAATCTCTCTTTGAGCAATAGAATTTAGTGATTTTTTCATGTCAGCCAAACTAAGATTTACAGAATCAATTTCAGATTCTAGCTCAGATAATGAAGTGATAATTCCATCGATTTTTTGACTCATTTTGATTTAAACCTCTAACTCCATTATTAAAATCTTCAATTTGTTGTGAGTAATAAGATCGCTCTTGCCAGATCGCCCTCACATTCTTGGAGGGCATTTTTGGCTGCTTCCTCATCAACATTTGCCTGCTGACATATCAATGAAATATCTTCATCGCTGAAAATTTGAACCTCTAATTCTTTCTCTTCATAAGAATCAGCCACTACCTGAAAGATGCTGGAATCTTTTGTCTTCATTTCGGTAACTGCTGGTTTGTTAATTATGATCTCTTTTTTGTCTGTCTTGATTATTACTTCCTGGACATTATTGACTTCTTCCATATCCATGCCCATCTTATCCATCATTCTTCTCATTTGACGATTTCCGCCACGTCCTCCACCCATCATTATGATTGACCTCCATCAGTCTGAGATTTTAAACTATCTCGGACTCGGATGGCCATACCTCTAGATTGTGTCTTTATCATATTTGAAGAGAGAATGGATTTTCCAACAGCAATTATCTGTTTTTTGAAAAATATAGGCACATCTGAACCAATTTCTATCTTAGAGCCACATCGCTTCACATGTTGACAAAAAACTGACTTTCCCTGCTCCACAAATGGCTTTGAATCAGCATCAACTTCTATACAATAATCATTGATGAATTTCTTATTTTTTGAAAACAGTTCTGCACAATAAATCGACATTGCAATACCACCATCTGTACGAGGAGTAAATAGCAACAAACCATTATGATATACGGCTCGAATTCTACCTGTCTTTTTTGACATTTTGAAATCAATATCTTTTGGAATATTCTTTGAGACTCCAATTCCAAATAATGTATCAACTGAATGTGAGATTTTTTCAAATGGGTCCATGATTTTGGGAATTATACAGCAAATATTAGTCGAATGGAACGATGATACAAAAGGTACGATTTTGTGACCTAATGTTGAGCCTAGCAAAACACATAGATCTCCTAAAAAACCATATATTTAATAATTCTATATAGTAATGCCGAACATGGCAGATAAGGACCAAATTAGAAAAATCCAGTTTACTGGAAAATCATCTTACATTGTATCATTACCAAAAGATTGGATTACAGACCAAGGTCTAAAACAAGGAGACCAAGTTACAGTTGGAAGAAATGGAAGTAATACTCTAGAAGTTAAACCAGTAAGTTTTTCAAAATCTTCAGGAGATGAATCATCTAATCTTACAATTTCACCAGAAGATGAGAAATCTGCCATTGTGAGAAAACTCATTGCACTTTACTTTCTAAATGCAAAAACAATCAATATCAAACCTAAATCAGGAACTAGAATTTCACCAACTCATAGAATTGCAATTCGAAATGCTGTCAAAAAGGTTCTGATGGGTTCTGAAATTACAGCAGATTCTACAGATGGCATAACCATTCAAGTTTTGATTAATTTATTAGAATTATCAGTTGATGGTGCTTTCAAAAGAATGCTATCTATGGCAAAATCAATGCAAACTGATGCTCTATTATCTCTAAAAGAAGGAAATGAAGAATTGGCACAAGAAGTCATTAATTCAGATGATGATGTAGATAGATTTGGATTTTATATTATAAGACAACTAACAATAGCAATTGAGAATCAGCATATGTTAGAAGAAATGGGATTTAAAAATTCAAGAGATTGTCTAGGTTATCGGGTAATTGTAAAAAACATAGAAAGAATTGGAGATCATGCAGTTACTTTGGCCCAAGATGCCATAGATATCAAAAAGCCAATCAAAGGCAAAATAATGACAAGTATTGAAAAAATGAATGAATTTGCATTAACAGCAGTTGACAATACATGTTTGGCATTATTCAAAAATGATTATCAAGAAGCAGAAAACGCAATCAATGAATCTCATAATATCAAAAAATATGAGGATGGTGTACTAAAGGCACTAGAACAAGCAAAGAATTCTGAAGAGGTTTTCAGAGTTAGAAGAATTGCTGAAAATATTCGAAGGATTGCCGAATATGCCAGCGATATAGGCGAAATTGTACTAAACATGAATATTGAGAAAATCGTCAAAAAACACTAGGAATAATTTTGAAATCTTGTATTTTAATCACATATCTGGATGAAAATATCAGTTCAGAGGCAAAATCACTGTGTGAAGCAGCCCAGTATAATGTTCTATTTACGATAAAAGTTGAGGATTTACAAAAAAGGAAATATGGAATTACTGAATCAAAAGTTGAAGAATTAGAAGAAAAAATAGAGAAATTAAAACCAGATGTTATAGTATTTGATGAACTTCTAAAACCAAATCAGAATTACAGCCTAGCTGCAAAATTAAAATTAGAAATTGTAGACAGAGAGTCGTTAATTTTAGAAATTTTTGAAAGTAGAGCAAGTAGTGCAGAATCAAAGTTGCAGGTAAAACTAGCACAATTGAGATATGAAAGAGCAAGAGCTAAAGAACGAGTTAGATTAGCAAAAGGTGGAGAACAACCAGGTTTTATGGGGATTGGTAAATATGACATTGATGCATATTATGATGACATAAAAAATAGAGGGAAAGTAATTAAGACAAAATTAGAAAAATCTGGAAAACAAAGAGCGTTACACAGACAAGGAAGAGATAGATTAGGATTTAAGACAATTTCATTAGCAGGATATACATCTGCAGGAAAAACTACTTTGTTCAACAATTTGACTGGTGAAACAAAAGAAAAAAGTGAATCATTATTTACAACACTAACAACTACAACAAGAAGATTAAAGCTTGGAAGAGAAATTTCATTAATTACAGATACCGTAGGTTTTATCAGTAAATTACCTGCATACATGATTGATGCATTCAAATCAACATTAGAAGAATTACTTTTCACTGACATTATCTTGTTAGTAATAGATTCATTAGATGATGATGAGTTAATGAAAAAGAAATTTTCTACTTGCTATAAAACACTAGCTGAATTAGGAGTTGAAAGAAAAAATATGATCTTTCTTTTTAATAAATCAGAATCAATAGATGACAAGAAAATATTACATATTATGAATAATTTAAAAATTGATGAAATTGAAAATTGTTTAGACGTATCAGCACTTACTGGAAAAAATCTTATAGATTTGAAACAAAAATTACAAGAGAGGTTTTATGGAAAAAATGAAAATTGAGGTTTTAAGAATTGGACAACGTGTTATACGTGATGATAGAGTAACAACACATGTTGCTCTAGTGGCAAGAGCATTTGGAGCATCAAAAATTTACATGAATGAAGTTGATCCTGAAATTGAAAATACAATTAAAAGAATGAATAAGACATGGGGAGGAGAATTTGAGGTGGAATTTTTTGAGGACTGGAAAAAGGTTCTAAAATCAAAAATTAAAGAATACAAAATCGTTCATTTGACGATGTATGGAGAGAAAATTGATGATGCTGCCAAAGATATTAGAAAAAATGAAAATATTTTGATTGTTGTAGGGGCCGAGAAGGTACCTAGAACAATTTATGAGAAATCAGACTATAATGTGTCAGTTTCAAATCAACCACATTCAGAAATTAGTGCATTAGCAATTGTTTTAGATCGACTTCACAAAGGAAAGCAGTTTGATATGAAATTTGATGGTTTTTCTAGAAAAATCATTCCTACTAAAAAAGGGAAAAAAGTGGTTTCAAAGTAAAAATAGAGGACAGAATGTGAGAAAATATGGTTGATAAGTATGAAGACCCTTTTGTAAAAATTTCAGCAATGATTGGAGGAGACGAATATCTCAAAGTTGCCCGTTCTTTGTTAAAAACAGAAGATGCAACAGATGAAGAAATTGCTAGTTCAACAGGTCTTAGAATTAACATGGTTAGAAGAGTATTGTACGATTTGTTTGGAAAGGGTTTGATTACAGGAGTCCGTGTAAAAGATGAAAGAAAAGGTTGGTTTGTCTACAGATGGCGTTCAAGAAGAGACGAAGTTGAAAATTTCATTGAAAACCAAAAAAAGAAAATTCTTGACAGATTACAAAAAAGATTAGATTATGAAAATTCTTCTGACTTTTATCATTGTGGAAATGAAGATTGTTCAAGAGCTACATTTGAAGATTCATTAGAATTATTTTTCAAATGTCCATCATGCGGTCAAGTTTTAAATCTCAAAAAGAATGAGAAAATTAGAAAAAACTTTTCAAAGAAAATTGATCACATTAAAGGCGATTTACGAGTTTAAATTTTATAATTTAAAATAATTTCATTACCACTTTTTTGAACATTTTTTAATTTTAGAGGAAATTTTATTTTTAATGATGGAAAAGATAATCCTTCAAACAAACTAATAGTATTTTTTGAGCCTAAAACATAAGGAGTTAATGCAATAATCATTTCATCAATTAGATTTTTTTTCAGAAATGAACGATTTAGTGTTCCGCCTCCTTCTAATAGTATGGTTTTGATTCCTTTTTTTGATAAAACTTGCATAAGCCTTGTTAAATTTACCTGATTTTTTCCACAAACAATGACATCAAGAGATAATTTTTGTAATCGATTTAGATTTGGTTTTGATACAAGTTCAGATACAACAATTATTGTTGGAACACGTTTACATGTTTTAATTATTCTTGAATCATTCGTGATTGTTCCATGAGAATCAAGAATGATTCTAATTGGATTTTTTCCTTTAGCATATCTAACTGTTAAGAGCGGATCATCTTGCTCTACAGTAGTTTTACCAACAAGTATGGCATCAGATTTTGAACGAAGTTTATGAACTCGTATTTTATCAGTTTTTGAGGACAAAACAATTTGTTTATTCTTTTGACCAATTTTTCCATCAAGAGTTATGGCTGCACTAAGAGTAACTTTTGGTTTAGAGCTTGCCATTTACAATTTCACCTCCAATCATTACAGCTTTAATTGAGTTTTCAGACGCGCGATGTACAATAGACGCATAAACATTATTCATCGGTTCCAAATCAAGTGATCTTTTATCAATAAAAATACAATCTGCAAGAAAGTTTTCTTTGATACAACCAATTTTCTGATTGAGCATTTTACCTGCGTTTACAGTAGCCATTTTCAATATTTGTTTAGGATCAAATCTATCTTGAGAGATGCCCATTGTAACCTTCCACAGATAATCCATTTCTCGAAAAATATCTGGTGAATTAATCATCACATTATCTGTTCCAAGTGTAATGTTACATCCAAATTTTTGCATTAATGAAATGTTGGGAATTCCTTCTGATAATGCAGAATTTGCACGAGGACAAACAACAATTCCACGTGTATTTTTTGCTGCAAGTTTCAAGTCATTGTTTGTTGCAAAAGTCATAT
>CABXGK010000021.1 GCA_902511735.1 uncultured marine group I thaumarchaeote | reverse complement strand
GCTGTTGCAGAATCTGCAAAGAATAACTCAATTGGTATAGTTGGTACAATGTATGAGAAAAGTAGAAAAAAAGATCGTGTATATGATACATCATTCATCATAAACAAAAAAGGAGAAGTAACTGGGAAATATAGAAAAATTCATCTTTACGATGCTTTAGGTTTCAAAGAATCTGATAAAATGTCATCTGGTACTGAAATTCCTCTTCCAACAAAAACTTCTGTTGGAAAAATGGGTATGCTAATCTGTTATGATTTACGATTTCCAGAAATGTCACGAACATTGGCATCATCAGGTACAGAAATTCTAGTTGCACCATCTGCATGGGTTGATGGACCAATGAAAGAAGAGCATTGGTTAACATTAAACAAATCACGTGCAATTGAAAATGGATGTTATGTTATTGCACCTGATCATCTAGGTCATGTATATTGTGGAAGAAGTTTAGCAGTTGATCCTTATGGACGCATCTTACTTGATATGAAAAAACGGCAAGGAATTGGCTATGTTAACATCTCTTTAGATAAAGTTCATGAGATAAGAAAAAAACTTCCATTACTAAAAAATAGACGAACAGATATCTACTCTGACTTTAAGATCTAGTTTTACATTTCATGTTAGCACACTGTCGTCTCCATTCTTGCTTCCTTGAGTATCTAAAAATTACTGTTGGCCACTGACATTCTGGACATTTTGTTTTTAGAACCTTTAGCATTGCTTTTTGTAAAAGTGGTGCTGAGGCTTTACATCCGTTTTGGTAATTTGTACATCCAATGAATCGTTTCTTTGTTGCATTTGATTTGATTACTGATAACTGTCCCTTATGGCATTCAGGACATTCACATATTCCCTCTTTTGGAGAATTTGTTCCTAAAATTGTATATTTTTTACTTTTTGCAGAAAATGAAACAAATCCATTTTCATCATAGTACTGATCAATTTCTATCTTGAAATTATTTATGATTTTTTTAGTTGACTTTGTTACATTTCGAATTTTTGATTTTGTAACAGAAATTTGGATCTTTTTTCTCATGTTGTTTAATATCAATTCAACTTTATGAAATTACTTGATCAATTTTTATAGGGACAAGGTCAGGAAATTTTCGTGGATCTAAATTCTGTTTGTGTTTTAGGTGGTGGAAGTACCAAATATGGTAAACTTGATGATAGTATTTCTGATATCACTTTACAAGCATCTGTTGCTGCAATCGAAAGTGCAGGAATTGAACCTAAAGAAATTGAAGCAGGTTACATTTCTAATGTATTTGGTGTAGCAGACAAACAGGTTCATTTGGGTCCTGTAGTTATGAGTAATCTAGGAATTTCTGAATGTCCATCACTATCAATTGAATCTGCATGTGGCAGTGGTTCTGTTTCTTTTAGAGAAGCCTTTGCAAATGTAGCAGCAGGATTTTATGATGCTGTACTAGTTACCGGTACTGAAAAAGTTACACATACTGGTACTGACTGGACTACAACTTACTTTTCTTATTGTTCTGATTTCTTTTATGAAGGTCAAGCAGGAGCATCGTTTCCTGGTCTATTTGCATCAATGGCTCGTGCATATCTAAATGAATTTGATGCAACTGAAGAAGATCTTGCAAGCGTTGCAGTAAAAAATCATGAAAATGGAGTTTTAAATCCTAAAGCACACTTGAGAAAAAAAATTAGTATTGATGATGTAATGAACTCTGCAGTAGTTGCTAGTCCTTTAAAATTATATGATTGCTGTCCTTTCTCTGATGGAGCAAGTTCTGTTATTTTATGTAATGAAAAATTTGCTAAAGAACATTCAAAAGATTATGTTAAAGTAATTGGTTCTGGACGTGGTGGTTCACCTGCAGCATTACAAGGACGTGAACAATTAACTACGATTCCAAGTACTAAGATTGCAGCAGAAGCTGCATACAAAATGGCTGGAATTACCGCAAAAGATGTTGACTTTGCTGAAGTTCATGATTGTTTCACTGTTGCAGAAGTAGTTGACAGTGAAGATTTAGGTTTCTTTGAAAAAGGTACTGGTGCAACAGCTGCAAGAAATGGTGAGACTAAATTGAACGGTTCAATTTCTATTAATCCCTCTGGTGGTTTAAAATCAAAAGGACATCCAATTGGCGCAACAGGTGTTGGTCAGGTTGTCGAAGTCTTTGAACAATTAACAGACAAGTCTGGTGAAAGAACCGTTAACGATGCAAAAATTGGGTTGACACAAAACTTTGGCGCAACTGGAGCAAGTTGTGCAGTTCATGTGTTCCAAAGTGTGTAAATTGTCTGCAAAACCTGAATTCATAGAAGCAGCAAAGGCTGGTAATATTCTAGCTAGAAAATGTACAAAATGTGGTGAGATACATCTAGCAACTGTATATTATTGTAAAAAATGTGGAAACAAAGGATTTGAAGATTCTATTCTAAAAGGAACCGGAAAAGTTGTCACATATACGATAATGACAGTTCCTCCGGCAGGATTTGAGGATTTGGCTCCATATGCTTGGGTTGTGATGGAATTAGACGATTCTGGCATACGTGTATCTGGATTTTTGGGCAAAATACCAACTCCTGAAGATCTCCCAATCGGAACTCCTGTAAAAATTACAGGATTTGATGAACGTGGAATCGTCTTAGAAAAACTGTAAATCAATTTTATTGAATTTATTAAAAAAATTTTTCACAATTTTTAATTGTTCTAGAAACGTTGATCTATTATGTCAGTAGAAATTGTTTGTGGAAAATGTGGGGAAAAGATCTCTGCAATGAAAATGTTAAAGTCTGTCAAAGATGTTCTAAAACATTATAACAATAAGTGTCCTACATGCAATCAAACTCTATCAACATCAGAATTTTCTTTAGATGTTGAAGAAAAATAATCTTTTTTTCTGTTTGAACTAGTGACAACAAGCCTTAATACCTAATTTCCTATCCATTAATTCAATGGGGAAGCAAGAAGAAGATTTTGAAGAAGAATTAGATATTGATGTTGACGCTGGTGTTGACGACGATGACGATCTAGATATTGATATGGATGATGGTTCTTCAGGAGACGGTCGTTTACAATCTACATCAAAACGTGTCAGAATGATCTTCTCTGTTATGGCCAGTCCAAACAGAATTGATATTTTGAGAATTCTCAACTCTAAAGGTCCTTTGACATATTCTGAGCTAAAATCTCTAGCTGGCTTTAAATCAAAAAAAGAAAGTGGAAAATTTGCCTATCATCTGAGAAAACTTCTCAGACAATCACTTGTTGCATTAAACAAATCTGAAAGACGTTATACTATTACAAATCTTGGAAAACTAGTTCTAAGTCTAGCAAGACAAATTGAAGAAAGATCTATTATAGAAAGTGGAAAGATGTATGTTCGTACATCCCATGATTCCATAGAAGAATTCAATTCTGATAAAATTATACAATCTCTAGTTAGAGAGGGAAGTCTTCCACTTGAATTATCACAAAAAATTACAGAAGAAGTAGAAAATAGAATTTACAAGTTTCAAACAACATACCTTACCGGTTCATTAATTCGTGAAATGGTGAACAATGTTCTACTAGAACATGGTCATGAAGAATATAGAAATAAACTTGCAAGACTTGGTATGCCTGTATTTGAGGTACAAGAAATGTTCACCAATGTTGAAAATATACGAAATGGTGTTGAGGACATACTGTTTACTAGCGGAAAAAACACTCTAGCTGAATATTTACTCACAAATTCACTGCCTAAAGATATAGCAGATTCCCATCTATCTGGCGAATTACATATCTCTAACTTGGGTTTGTGGTCATTAATTCCTGATACAATATTTCTAAATCTAAAAGAGCTTATAGATAATGGAATCGAATTAAAAGGAAAATGTCCTAGTGTTACACGAATTCCTGTAGCAAAAACACTTGATGATTTGAAAAAATTATTGCCAATGATCTTTAATTTAGTATTAAAAGAATCATCACAAGAAATAGTAATTGATGATTTACATACAGTACTTGGAAAATTCTCAAAGAATAATGATGATATTGAAAAGATGTTAGTAGATGTATTTGCAATGTCATCTACTTCTACAAATCTAGATAAATCATCAACAATTTTGTCTTTCAGAATACCACTTTCTGGTGATAAAAAATTAATCAATACAATTTTCTCAGCATACAATACTTTTGTTAAATCAACTCCTACACCAAAAATTGGTCTAGTTATTGATTATGAAAAAGGAAAAGTTGCAGATCATTCAGAAATTCTTGCACAAACTGTATCACTTGGTGGTAATGTTACATTCTCAAAAGGTATGTGTTCAACTAATGCAATTAAAAACACTAACAAAACCTCTGAACCATCAATTAAACTAGGATCATTAACCATCAATCTTCCACGTCTTGCACTTGAATCAAGTAAAGATGAAACTTACTTTAGAGCTAGACTTGTATTATTGATGAAACCTGCGATCGCTGCAATGGCAACTCGTAAAAAAGATGTATCTGATCTAATTCGACGTGGTGTAAATCCAATTCTTGCAGAAAAGACTCAATTTATGCAAAAAAATAACTCATCTGTAATTCTAAATTTTGTTGGATTAAAAGAAGCAGTACACAAAATACTTGGACATAAAGACGACAAAGAAGGAAAAGAAATTTTGAATAAAGTTTTACAAACAGCAGTTGATATTGCTCATAAAAAAGGCCAAGAAATGGGAATTGATGTATCTATTTCGATGGTTGATAGTGATGATTTAACAAGATTTGTTACACTTGACAGTGAAAAATATGGCAAGAATTCCATTATGGATGTTTTAGAAGGTGATCTTTATTCTCAAGGATTGGAATTAATTCCTGGTGATCTTGATAAATTAAATGCTAAAAGCGAGATCATTTCTGATTGTAATAAAATCTCAAAGATATTAGATGGTGGTGTACTTGTTAAATTACCATTTGATGCAAAAGCAAAAGAACCTGATATCAAAAAGGCCATTGAGAAGGCTTCTTCGCTAATTTCGTCATTCAAACCAACAAAATAAAATATTTCACAATTTTTGTGTATAAAAATTAGAATTTTATTTCACTTTTTGTTAATGTACTAATCTAAAAACGAAATTCGTTTCGATCAATTTTGATCTGTTATTCAAATCTCTTTTTGATGTTGGCACTATGAAAATCTATGAAATGCTACGAAATTTTTCGTTGTAAAATTAATTTACCTATTGTTAGAAAAATATTTGCCAAAGACTTTTCTACCCATTTGTTTAACATGTACTTGGGGATTATAATTGGTTGAAAATTCACAGATAGAGTCATCTTTCGCGGAAATTCGAAAGCGAAATGGAGATACAACAAAATTTGATCAGAATAAAATTACAAATGCGATCTATAAAGCACTACTTGCAACAAGCGAAGGTGATCGTGATCTTGCACAAAACCTAACCAATGGTGTTCTTGACAAGTTAGCAAGTCAGGGATTTGGCACTGAAAATCCACCAAGTGTAGAAGATATTCAGGATATGGTAGAATCAACCTTGATAGAACAGGGACATAGTGAAATTGCAAAATCATACATTTTGTATAGACATGAAAGACGAAAGATTCGTGATGAGAAGATGAAGGTTCTCAACACCAAAGTTTTAGATCCTGTTTCAAAAGACTTTGATCTTAATTGTCTTAGAGTATTAGCATCTCGATATCTATTTAGAAATAAGAAAAATGAAATAACTGAATCTCCAACTCAATTATTTGAAAGAGTCGCAATTCTAATTGGAATTGGTGATCTTTTACATGACTCTTCAATATTCAATCCAACAGGAAACACACCACAAAATATTGAAGAAGCAAAAGAATACTTGACAAAACTAGATCAATTTGATTACAAATTTAAAATTGACGAATACTATCTTAACCAATATCATTTTAGAGGTTTAGTAAATGCCTATATCGATATTGCGCAAAAAGGTCAAGCAAAAATTAGCTTTAAAGATTTACTAACAAAACTTGCAGCAAAAGAATTCACTGATTATGGTGCAAAAATTACAGAATACTTTGAACTGATGGTAAATCAAGTCTTCTTACCGAACTCACCTACTATGATGAATGCAGGTGGACGTCTTGGACAATTGTCTGCATGCTTTGTGTTAGGAATGCCTGATGACATGGGAAAAATTATGAAGACAACATCTGATGCTGCACTAATTTTCAAATCTGGCGGTGGTGTAGGAATAAATTATTCAGAATTAAGAGAAGAAGGTGATATTGTTGCATCAACCTCTGGTGTTGCATCCGGACCTGTATCATTCATGAATATCATCAATACCGTGACTGATGTCATTAAACAAGGGGGTAAGAGACGAGGAGCAAACATGGGAATTATGGATGTATCTCATCCTGATATTGAGAAATTCATTACTAACAAAACAGAACCTGGAGTTTTAGAGAACTTTAATGTCAGTGTTGGTGTTTGGGGTGACTTTTGGAATGCACTTGTAAACAGTGAAGATGGTGCATACACATTACGAAGTACTAGAGATGACAGTCCGGTACGTGAAATTAATGCACATCATCTAATTGATCTTATTGCAACATCAGCATGGAAAAGTGCAGAACCTGGTTTAATTTTCTTTGATCTAATTAACAAGTATAATGTATTTGCAAAAGCACGCGGTGGTCCGCTTCGTGCAACAAATCCATGCGGTGAACAAAGTTTGTATCCTTACGAATCTTGTAATTTAGGATCAATCAATTTAGCAAATCTTACAAAAAGAACAGCAGACGGTCAATACGAATTTGATTGGCAAAAATATGAAGAAATCATTAGAAAGACAACCCGCTTCCTAGATAACGTAATTGATGTAAATCATTATCCGGTTCCAGAAATTAATGTTGCATCAAAAGAATCACGAAGAATTGGACTCGGTGTTATGGGCGTTGCCGATCTACTATACAAATTAAGAATTTCATACAACTCCAAAGAAGGCTATGAGTTCATGGGCAAACTATCTGAAGCATTATCATATTACTCAATGGAAGAAAGTGTTGCTTTGGCACAATCTCGTGGAGCATTCCCACTTTGTTCACAAACAGAATATCCTGAAGGTAAAATTCCAATTGCTGGATATTATGAAAAACCAAAACAACGACATTATTATGATTGGGATGCACTAATTGGAAAAATTCAGAAACATGGTGTTAGACATGTTCTTACAACAACTGTTGCACCAACTGGAACATTATCTATGTTAGCAGATTGTTCAAATGGAATGGAACCAACATTTGCTCTAGTATTCGAAAAACGTGTTACTGTTGGAAGATTCTTTTATACAAACAAAATATTTGAAGAAGTTCTAAGAGAAAACGGTCTTTACAGTGAAGAATTATTGGCAAAAGTTGCTGATAACTATGGTTCTGTTAGAGGAATTGATGAAATACCAGAATGGATTCAAAACATCTTTGTTACCGCAATGGATATTCATTGGACTGACCATATAATGGCTCAAGCAGTATGGCAAGATTGGATTGGAAACGCTATTGCAAAAACAATAAACATGCCAAATGATGTTTCTGCAGAAGATGTTAAAGCCGCATATCTACTTGCACATGAGTTAGGTATCAAAGGAATTACTGTATATCGTGATGGTTCAAGACATAAACAAGTTCTTCACATGACAGGTGAAAATTCACAAAAAACTTTCGAAGTTACAGCAACTGATTACTTACATGAATATATACAAAATAATGTCAAAAACCCATACATACTAAAACAAATCAATGAAGCGCTAAAAGTAACTGTTCCACAAGAAATACCTCACGAAACTCATGTTGTAACAGAGCCTGAAATTGAAGCAAAATTATGTCCAACGTGTAAAAATACTCTTGTTTTAACTGAAGGGTGCCACATTTGTATTGAATGTGGATATAGTGGATGCACATCTGGATAATAAAATAACAACATTTTAGAATACAAACTAGTTTCAAAACATATTGAATAGTAAGATAATTGGAATTGTAATCTTAATTATTGCAATTGGTGGTGCATCTGCCTATTTTATAACAAAAAATGATCCAGTTGACACAAACTCATTTTCTAATCAACAGATATCTCAAAATGAAAAAATTAGTCTGGTAATTAACACAATTAATCCTCCAAAAAGTATAGATGATTTAGAAAAATCATATGAAATTGCATCGACCTCTGGGACTGGAAGAACAAATTTGTATGTGCATTGGAATCAAATTGAACCTGAAAAAGGAAATTTTGATTGGCGTGTAACTGACATTATGATGAAATTAAATGAAAAATATAATTTCAAAACAACTCTGTTTTTTTCAGTGATTAATGCTGATAGATTAGGCCCATTTCCTGCATGGATGGGTAATCAAGCATTAGGAGAAACATTAGAAGGTGAAACAATTCGTGTATTAGATTCAATTCTTTCTAGATATGAAAATATAGATTATGTAATATTTGCAGGAGACATCGATTATCATTTTCAAAGAGCAAGTGGCTCAATACCAACATATGTTGAATTTTTTGATGATGTTTACACAGAAATCAAATCAAAACATCCTCATGTAAAAATAGGAAATAGTATGTCTCTTGAGAACATTCTAAACAAAGGAATGGAACCTGGTGGTACATTTGAAATGACTCCTAAATTAGAGATGGGTGACTTTATAGCTCTTTCTTACAAGCCTACTGACACAGTTGGCGATATTAACAGAACTCCACAAGAAGCAATGAATGATCTAGAAAAATCTCTTGAAATATTTCCTTCACACCAATTGGCATTTTTTGAAATTAGCTGGAGCACATCTGATTTTGTGAATGGAAATAGTGATAATCAAGCAGAGTTCATTAAATCAAGTATAAACTTCTTTGAAGAAAATGAATCAAAAATAGAATTTTTCACAATATCTAGATTGTTTGATAAACCAAAAGGAAGTTGTGTTTCTCAAGATATTGAATCTATAGAAGGTTCTGGATTTTCATCTAATTCATTTCGTCTTGAAAGAGTAGATGAGTATGTTTGTAATTCTGGTTTGATTGACACAAATGAAAATGCAAAACCTGCATGGGTACAATTAAAAACAAATATTCCTAAATGATCAAATGCTTACTATAATTTTAGTAGAATCTTCACTTGAATTAATTCCTACAGAATTGTATAATCATTCATCTGTTTTATCATATTCAAAAAAATTTAAAAAAAAGATTTCAAACACACTTCTCGATAATTCTTGGCATTTTGGTGCTATGAAAGGATTAGAAAATGAAATAAAACGTGGACGGCCAGATATTGTACATCTAACCTTATTGTCAATTTGTACCTCTCCTGCATTTTATGAAAATAAGATCAAAGTATTTGTTCATACAATTAATGATGAAATTATTTCAATAAACAATAATACACGTCTACCAAAATCATATCATCGATTTCAAGGATTAATGGAAAAGTTATTCTTAACTAAAAAAATTGAATCCGAAACTGAAATTTTAATGCAAATAGAAAACTCCTCCTTGACTAAACTAATATCAAAAATCAAACCAAATGAAATAATTGGATTAACGTCACAAGGTCAAAAAACCACTTTTGAAAAATTAATCCGGCAAACTAAAGAAAATTCTTGTATTCTAGTTGGTGGATTCCAAAAGGGACATTTTAACAAAGAAAATGAAAAGATCATTGAAAAATCGTTTTCAATATATGATTCTCCTTTAGAAGCACACCTTGTAGCAAGTAGGCTTGTCTATGAATATGAAAAAACCATTTTTATTTAGGTGAAATTTTTTTTAACTTTATGCAGTCATAGTATAGCCTGGTTAGTATTCGGGGTTTCCAACCCTGTGACGCGGGTTCGAATCCCGCTGACTGCATCTATTGATTTATTTCTAAATAATCCTAACATATTACACGATGAAAAACTCCAAAAAACAGATAGCCATGAAACGTATGGAAATTTTATTTAACAATGCATTATCTAACGCACAAACAAATCCTGGATTAGCTCAAAGACAAGCTGAAATTGTCAAAAAAATTAGCCTAAAATTCAAAATTAAAATGCCATTTGAAATTAATTCAAGTTTTTGTAAAAAATGTAAGAAATTCATTGCGCCTGGGATCGCATCAAGAATTCGTCTTGGTTCAAAACCAAAGTCTATAAGAATAACATGTTCATACTGCAATCATACATATCGAAAGATTATTTCAAAATGATTTATAAGACGATTATCGAGATTTTTTGCAATGGCTAAAGTTTACGATGTACCTCAACAGGAATTCATCTCAAGACTAACTGAGATATTGAAAAATGAAGATATTCCTGCACCAGTTTGGTCATCTTTTGTCAAGACAGGATCACATGCAGACAAACCTCCACAACAACCTGATTGGTGGTATACTAGATGTGCATCAATAATGAGAAAAATATACCTACATGGTCCTCTCACTGTAAATGATCTTAGAACAATTTATGGTGATGGTAAACGTAAAATGTACTATGGTGCACGTCATCATAGAGATGCTAGTGGTGCAATAGTTAGGAATGCAATTCATGGATTAGAAAAATTAGGTTATCTTGAACAAGTAGAAAAGAAAGGACGAGTTGTTAGCCGTCAAGGAATGCAAAAATTAGATAAACTTGCAACTGAAATTTTAGCAGAATTAATCCAGACAACTCCAAAACTAAAAATTTATTCTTAGTGTTAGACATGAGTGAACCTGCACCTGATGCAAATGATCAACCAAATGAAGAACAAATTAATGCTCAAAAAGATATTTTATTAAAACAAATTCTTAGTCCAGAAGCAAGATTGAGACTAAATAATGTAAAAATGGTAAAACCTGATTTGGCAAATATGGTTGAAAATTATTTGTTAGGTCTTGCCAGTCAAGGTAGATCTCCTGGTCAAATCACTGACGATCAATTAAAACAAATTTTGTTATCTGCTCAACAACCAAAAAAAGATTTTAAAATCAATAGAATCTGATCTCAAAAAAATATAATTAGGGGTAAAATAGGCTGAAATTATGAAAGCAGTTGTTTATCGTGAATACGCACCTGATGATAATTATGCAAAAATCCTCAAGGTTGAAGATATTGATTCACCAAAACCAAAACCAGATGAGGTAGTTTTTACAAATAAGGCATCTGCTCTAAACTATAATGATATTTGGGGAATGAGAGGTGTTCCAATTGCAATTCCTTTACCACACGTTTCAGGTTCTGATGTTGCAGGAGATGTTATTGCAGTTGGTGAAGATGTAAAAGGTTTCAAAGTTGGTGATAGAGTTGTTTCTCATTCTAATTTAGCATGCAGAGTTTGTAGTGCTTGTACCAGCGGAAAAGAATTTGATTGTACCAGAAGACAAGTTTGGGGTTTCCAAACCGGCCCGCTATGGGGTGCATATTCTGAAGAAGTTCATCTACCAGAAGTTAATGTTTCACATATTCCAGAAGGAGTATCATATGAAGATGCAGCAGCAGCATCCATGACAATTTTAACCTCATGGCACATGTTAGTTGGAAGAGCAAAAATTACTCCAGGTCAAACCGTACTTGTTATGGGTGGCGGTTCTGGTGTTGGAAGTTTTGCAATTCAAATTGCCAAATTATACAACTGTGATGTTATTGCAACTGCTAGTCCTGACAAACTTGATAAATGTCTTGAATTAGGTGCAGATCATGCAGTAGATCATAGACAAGAAGACTGGAGTAAACAAGTCTTCAAAATTTCAAAAGAAATTGCTAAAACAAAAGGTCAAGCACCAGGAATTGATTTATCATTTGATCATATTGGTGAAACTCACTTTAACAAGCAACTACAATTGCTCAAATACGGTGCAACTCTAGTTTCATGTGGTGCAACAACAGGCTATGATGCCAAAATCGATCTTAGACACATATTCTTTAAAGGAATTAATGTTCTAGGTTCAACACAAGGAACAAAGGCTGAACTTGATCAAGGTCTATACTGGATGGGGCAAGGAAAAATTAAAGCCGCAGTTGACTCAGTTTATACATTTGAGCAAGCAGCAGAGGCTCACACAAAAATGCTATCTGGTAAGTTCTTCGGCAAAATCCTTTTGAAGCCTGAAGGCGCATAGTCATTTAATGACAAATCTCTTTCGAAGTCTAGTTTTTGTTCCAGGAAATAATCCCCGATTCTTAGAAAAAGCAAAATCACTTTCTGGCGATATTGTCTGTTTTGATTTAGAAGATTCTGTACCTGATAAAGAAAAACAAAATGCTAGAATTTTAATCTCAAAAAAATTGAAAGAACGTAAAGATTTCAAAGCATCTGTTTTTGCTAGAACTAATTCCATCTAAAGCAATAGAACCTTTCTTCACAACATATTTTTTTAAACTATTTGGAATTTTGAACCAAATCTTTACCTCCTTTGGTTTTTTCTCTATTTTTTTAATTTGAGCAACACCATCAACATGACCTAAAACAAAGTGTCCTTCTAATCTTTCACCTACTTTCAAACTTCGTTCAACATTTACAATACTTCCAACATTAAGATTT
>CABXGK010000020.1 GCA_902511735.1 uncultured marine group I thaumarchaeote | reverse complement strand
TCTCTAAACGTTCTTTATACAAATTTACTACTTCAGTTTTATTTTCATATATATTATTTAATTCGCCAGGATCAGATATAAGATCATAAAATTCCCAAGTATCAGGAGTTTTATTATAGATGATTTTTTTTGAATTGAGTTTGTAACAGAAAACATTATGTTTTTCTGGGGAAGGCCAGGGCCCATATAGACCACCGGTTTCAGCAAAAACTTCCCTTTCAGAAGTATTTGAATTATCAATAAGAGAAAACAAAGTTTCTCCATCTAGTTGTAATTTTGAATTAGAAGGGATATTTGCTAATTCTAAAATTGTTGGAAAAATATCAATGGTGCTACATTGTTCATTAATTAATCGTTTTTCAGTATCAGGTATTTTCATCATACAGAAAACATTTAGGGTATAATCATAACAAAAAACACCATAAAACTTTTCACCCTTTTTCTCACCTATACTAGTTCCATGATCAGCAAACAGAATTAGAATTGTTTTATCATAAATTTTTTCTTCTTTTAATGTTTGAATAATAGTATTGATGTAATCATCGGAGTGTGGAAGATAGGAATTATATCTCATATCATTTTCTTTCATATTATTAAAATATTCATCGTCATTTGATTCTGGATTATATTTTTGAATTACCTCATCAACTAAATGCTTGTGTGTTTCGGTATAATGTAAAAATAGAAAAAATTTTTTCTTTGATGATAATTCCTTAATAATTTTTGAATGTCTTGTCTTAAAATTTACAGTTTTTTCATCAAAAATATTTTTTTCATTGAATCCCTGTGCAGGTATAACCGAATCATCAATTATGTCATAGCTAGTGAAATAACCATTTTTTTGTAAAAGTTCAGGAAAAGTAGTGATTTGTTCTTTTTTAAATTTAAAAATATTGTAATAACCATTAACACCATGTTTTGATGGATATAAACCAGAAAAAATTGAGTGAAGAGATGCAAAAGTATATGGTGCCACAGTATTCATATTTGAAAAATATAATGAATTATTTGCAAATTCTTTAAGATTTTTACACAGTTTAATTTTATCTTTTCTAAAACCATCAATGTTTATCAGAATTATGTTATAATTTTCACAGTTCATCTATATGATTAAAAAAAAATTATTATTAAATTGATTGTATGATTAATCAGTACAGGGATTAAAAAATTTTGAAATTGTTTTATTATCAAACATTTTTTGATATTTTAAATAATCATCATAGGTATCGAGTTCTAACCAACCATTTTCTATTGGAATAGCACGTATTTTGTATCCTTCATCTATCATTCCTTGAAGAAGATCTGTCATGTATGATTTCTCAAATGGCAGATTTGTTTTAAGATAATTTTCTCCATTTTTTGCAAAATTTTTACATTTATCATAAAAAGATTTTAAAAATTCACTACCAGAATTTTGAAATTTCATTAATCCGATGTATTGACCTTGTATATCATTAATATCATTAATTTTTTGACCAATACTGGAAATATTATTATCAGAATCAATTGTAAGACTTTCTAAATCATTTATAGGATTATCAAAACGTATGTTCCAATAATCTCTAAAATTTTTATCAACAATGACAGATATATCATCATCATTTTTTATTAATTTTTCAATTACAGTTTTTTCATATATTATATCACCATATGAAATAATTGTTGAATCAGAAATTTTTTCTCTAGCACAAAATAATGTTTCGATCATATTTGTTGTTTGAAAATAATTATTTTCAAAAAACTTGATTTCAGGTAAAGTAATTTTCTCTTTCAAGTATCCTCTAACAATTGAAATATCTGTTATGTGTAATTTAGAAAAAAGTTCTAATTGCCAATTTAGCAAGCTTTTCCCAAATATTTCAACCAAACATTTTGGAATATCATTAGTTAACGGTTTTAATCTATTACCTTGACCGGCGGCGAGAATTATTACATTCATTTTATTTATTTTTAAAAATACTTCCTACAATTTTTTCATCAAATAATTTTTGTTCACGTTCTGGATGCCACATTACACCAATTATAGGTAATGTTGAGTGAACAAAAGCTTCAACAGTATTATCAATATCTGAAAATGCAAATGGCGTTAGAGTTTCAGCAAGAGAATCAACAGAAATTATATTTCTATGATATGAATTTACTAAAACATCAGTAGAATTGATTAATTTTGAAAAAGATTCATTTTTTATTTTTATTGAATGATTATTTCCTACATGAGTGTCAGTATTCAAAAATTCTTGTTCTCCTCCAAAAAATTTATTCAAGACTTGCATTCCTCTACAAACACCAAAAATTGGAATATTATTGTTTATTGCATAATCAATTAATTTTATTTCAGTTTTATCACGTTCCGGAGTTTGCCCAATATTATCACCACCTGATAAAATTATTCCATCAAGATCAACTTCTTGAAGAAATTGTTCTAAATTTGTAACTGAGTTAGGAATCCATATCGGTATGGCTTGTATTTTTTCTAGAAAAACTGGCCAGTCATGACTCAATGAATCCCTTTTTTCATCATAAGTTTCTGCGTTTGTAATTCTAAAAGTAATCCCAATTTTTAACATTTTTCTCACCATAAATGAAATTATTTAATATATCCAAGTGATTTCAATACACGTTTTTCTTCGGCATATTTATCAGATTTTGTTTGTTCTAATATGATTATTTGTGAATTTTGACAATCAAGATGTATTTTTGATGCATTCTTTAATTTTTCATATAATAATTCACCACAACCAATAGCAGCAGGAAGTCCTAATTCTGCACAACGAATTGCCATATGTGAAGCAACACCACCATATTTTGTTATTAATCCTGAAGGATTGTATGAAAAAATCCAATCATAGCCAGGATCAGCATTTTGGAGAAGTATAATTTTGTCGGTTAAAATAGAAATATCGTTAATTTTTTCAACAGGTACAAGTTCTGAAAATAATTTTTTAGAAGTGATAAAATTTGGTTTTGAAGAAGGATACGAAACAAAATTAAAATCATCTTTTGAGGAAATGATTGGGGGTAATATCATATTTTTATTTATAGTTTTTCTCTTTTTTGATTGTTTAATTTTCTTCATCCATTTTTCTTTTAAAATTTTAGTTTGAAGTTTTTTAGAATCATTGATTAATGTTTTTAATTCTAAATTAGAAAGATCATCTCTACTAAAACCTAATTTTTCACCTGCTTCAGCAATTAATTCTATTGAATCACTAAGATTTTTTGTGAATTCAAATTTCATTTCTTCTCTTTGAACAATTGATTTTTTTACAAAATCATAAAAATTTATTTTAGAAAAAATTAAGCCAGATTCTTCAAAAATTTTATCAAGATTTTTAAATTTTAAAAGGTTCTTTTTTAAGGGTTTCAAATTAAAAGATTCCATATTTTGTAAAAATCGTGTATCCTTATCATAACGCAATGCAGTAATATCATATGTTCCAGGTCTAAGATGACCATATTTTTCTAGAAACTGTTTTTTTGATATTTTATTTTTCATGTAATTCATTTGATCATTTTGAAATTGTGATAAAGGAGAATTAATGGAATTCATAAAATCATCAACAAATTTTGTTGTAATAAAACCATTTTTCACAAGATTTTTTAGAATTATGGAAGCAATAAATGCAATTCTAGCCATAGTTGAAAAATAAATTGTACCTAAAAATTTACAATCTTTCAGTAATAAGTCGGACGTAGTCATGAGATCTTTGTAAGTATGTGTGGAATTCTTAAATTTTTTTAAGATTTGAATTCGATTTTTTTTCATTTTATTTATTGAATTATCACATTCGAGTGAAATATTATTAAAATTATTAATTATATTATTTGTGAATTCAAGTAAATTTTTTTCTAAAATTTTTATTTCAGAATTTGAAAAATTATATAATTTTAATTCGTTTAATCTTTCTTCTAAAAATGGTTCATAACAAGAAAATAAAATTTCAAATTCTATTTTATCATGAAAATAAGGATGTTTTTCCAATTTATTAAAATAAAAATTAATTAATTTATTTTTTAAATTTTTACTAATGTTGTTAGGAATTAATGAATTAAAACTTGCACGAATGTCAACATATGGTTTATTTCCAAACCTCAACATTAATCCATTGTTAATTTTTTGATAGCCTATATTTTGTCGTCCTTTATGCCATGCATAATCCATTATAAGAAAATCATACAATGAATAATCAAGAATATTTGTTTCATGACCAATTATTTCTGCAGGGTTCCAATCAGCCATATCAGAAAAGATTGTATGTTTACCAATCAGGGATCTTTCTTGATTAATTTTATTAAATTGTTTTTTTGATGAAGTTATCAGTTTTTCAATTTTTTTATCGTCAATAATATTTTTTGAAGATAAGGTAGTGATTGGTCGTACTTGAAAAATTATAATTTTATTGGATTTAGTTATTCCAAATTCAATATCTAAGAATGTATTATTTACTATATTTTCAATTTCTTTAACCGAATTTAATAATAAATTCCAAGTACTATCTAATTTTTTTAAATTTGTGTTTCTAAAAATTTTGACGGTATTATTTACAATTCCTTTTGTTACGCCATCTGTAGCACCAGTTGTTTCATAATTTATTATATAATATGGAGAACCAATTTCAGAAGTTCTAGTAAATATCACTCCACTAATTTTTATATTCTTAGTTTGTGTTTGAATTAAAATTTGATTTTGATTATTAAAATTATTTTTATTTTCATATGAATTAATTACAGAATTAATTGCGGATTTAATATTTGATTTTGATTTAGAATTTACATCCAATATTGATAAAAAATTTCCAGCCTGAGATTTTTCTAATGAATCCTCACCAATCGCAGAACTTCTAATAATTATTTTACTTGAAAATTTTTTATTAATTGCATTTAAGATAAGAGTTTCATCATTATTCCATTCGTTTACTGTGAAATCAAAAATATCTTCAATTTTTGATCGGTTGAGATGTTTTTTTAGTAGTTTTAATGTAGACGATTTTGATTGGAAAAAAATTAAATCATTAGATTTGGTTTTAGCCATAATATTGTTCAAAATGTAGTCTTCTAAAACATTACTGAGAATCTAGATGTATCCCAATTTTTTTAATGTATTTTCAACTTTTTGTTTTTCATTTTCATCAAAATCATGTTCCGTGGCATCATAATTTTGCATAATTTTGAGAGATTTTTCCATATTTTTTATGAGATCTGGTTGTTCTGATGAAATATTTTTTTCTTCTAAAGGATCATTCTTTAAATCATATAATTCAGGAATAAATTTATCATTGTTCAAATTCCGAATATACTTGTAATTAGAATTTCTTATGCCGATATATTTTTCAGATGTATCTTTTATGGAAGGAGGACTTTCTATAAACGCAAAAGAATCATTATGAGGTTTGCCATTGATTAATGATAACAAACTTTTACCATCAATTGGATCCTTTAGAGATAAATTAAGAATTTCAAGTATTGTAGGAAAAATATCAATTTGTCTGACCATGTTTTTTATAAGATTGTTTTTAGGAACTTTTGGACCAGAAAAAATTAAAGGAACTTTTAACAAATCATCATATAATTTGTGACCAGTTGACATTCTTGAGCTAAATAATATTCTTTTTTCATATGTTGAGAGTTTATTTTGATCAAAATTTGTAGATTTGATTTTTTCTCTAGATTTACGAATAATTGAACCCATTTTACGTTTGAGAGGATAAAGATTTTTAGGAATTTTATTTCCTAATTTCCATAAAGTTTTGTCAGTAACGGATGATTCTAAACTAATCAGTCCATCATTTGTTTCAACAACTGGAATATATTCACCATGATCAGATGTCAAAATAATTATTGTATTTTCTTTATCAACATGCTCAAAGAGTTTAGAAAGCCAATCGTCTATAGCAGAAACCATTTTTTCGTATTGACTTGTTCCAAATTTATCATCATCAAAAGATGAAGGTACTATTACGGGAGTGTGAAGATCAAATAAATGAATATAGAAAAACCATGGGCTTTCAATAATATTATTTTTAAATTTATTAATTATTTCATCACCAAGTCCTGTAAACAAACTATAATAATTATCATAAGTTGTGTCGGGATTTTTAAAATCACAAACTAATCCAAAATCAGAAGCAACTTCTGGAGCAGTTGCATAAGTGGTGTATCCAAATTCATTTAGGACTCTTGCAAGATTATTTTTATCAGAAGGATATTTTTTATAATTAGTTCCACCCAAGCCTAATTTGAAGGGGTAAATTCCAGTAAGAAGACTACTTACAGCCAAAATTGTTGATGCTGCAGAAGATATAGTTTGTTCAAAATATGTACCATTTTCAATTAATTTATCCATAATTGGCGTTATTGATGTTTTTTTCGTTCCAAAACATTTATCAGATCTCAACGAGTCAACTACAATCAATAAAATATTTGGCTTATCCACAAAATTATTTCGAATATAGGTATCTAAATCTTGTCTCAAAATGATTCATTTTTTAAAAATAATTTTATCAAGAATAATTCTTAACAATTATTCGATAAATCCAAATACTACTGATAACTCGAATATACAATATGGATTATTCAAAAATAATGTCAATGTTTGAAGGAAAAAATATTCTAATTACAGGTGGTACAGGCTCTCTTGGTCAAGCGTTGACATCTAAACTTTTAAAATCCAAAGTGAATCAAATTCGAATTTTTAGTAGGAATGAGTTAAAACAAATTGAAATGGAAGAAAAATTTCATGACGACAGATTAAGATTTTTTATAGGAGATGTAAGAGATTTGCCACGATTAGAATTAGCATTTGAAGATGTAGATTATGTATTTCATGCTGCAGC
Source organism: uncultured marine group I thaumarchaeote (assembly GCA_902511735.1). Taxonomy (GTDB): domain Archaea; phylum Thermoproteota; class Nitrososphaeria; order Nitrososphaerales; family Nitrosopumilaceae; genus Nitrosopelagicus. The sequence goes on along the minus strand of CABXGK010000020.1, from coordinate 6,222 downwards.
ATTGAAACATGTACCAAAAGTAGAGTACAATCCATTCGAATCAATAAAAACAAACATTATTGGTTCAGAAAATGTAATTGCTGCATGTATTACAAATAATATTGAAAAAGCTATTTGCATAGGAACTGATAAAGCAGTATCTCCATTAAACACATATGGTGCAACAAAATTATTAATGGAAAAATTATTTGTGTCTGCAAATAATTATTTAAATGAAAAGAGACATCCAACAAAATTCATTGCAGTTAGATATGGAAATGTGTTAGGTAGTAGTGGATCAGTAGTACCAAAATTTATTGATCAAATTAGAAAAAAGAAAAAAATAACAATAACAAGTTCAAAAATGGCTAGATTTAGTATTACTATGGATGAAGCGTTAAATTTTATTTTGAATTCTCTTTATCATGGAAAAGGTTCAGAAATTTTTGTACCAAAGATTAAAGCTTATGAAATTAATGAATTAAAAGATGCATTATTTGAATTGTTAGAAGATACTGGGAGTGAAACAACAGGTATCAGAACAGGAGAAAAACTAAATGAAGTTTTGATCAATGAATATGAGATTCCATTTAGTTGGGAAGTTGACCAAATGTATATGATACTAAATCCAACATTAAATAAAAAATCGGTAGACGATTTATCGAAAATTTATCAAAATATTAAAAAAGTAGATCAAAAAGAAAATTATTCATCTAATAATGCAGAACGAATTCCAAAAGATGAATTGATGAAAATAATTAAAAATGCAGATTTACTATAGAGTAATTATCTAGAATTTTTTTCAAATTTGAAAGTTTTCTGTAATAGAGAAAAACCGAATTTTTTATAAAAATTTATCAATTTTTTGTTTTCTGGATTAATATTGACAAAATATTCAGAATGATTGTTTTTTTTCATGAATAATTTTAATGTGAAATTTGCAATTTTCACATCATTATATTCTTTTTTTAAGAAAAATCCAATTTCATTTTGATGAGAGAGATAAAGTGAACCAATGGAATCTTGTGAATGTTTAACAATATACCATTTTTTATAAGGTTTTGATGAAACAAATTTCTGATGAGCCTTTAGAGAAGGCATTTTTTTATGAGATATGTTTGAAATAGAGTCACGTTCTGCTAACAAATTATAAAGAAATTCATAATCGACTTTTGAAACGTATTTTAAATGAATATTTTCTAAATTATATTTCATAAATAATACAACATAGGAATTTTATTGTTAAATATTTCTATTGAGTGAATTTATTAACAAATTTAATTATTTTGTCAATATTAGATTTAGTAAGATTTGGATGAATAGGTATAGAAACTACTTTCTTGCCAGCAGAATTTGTAATAGGTAATTCATGTTTGGAACTATACATAGACATAGTATGTATTGGTTTGTAATGGATTCCGGTTTCAATGCCAGATTTTTCCATATTTTTCATAAATGTAGTTCTATTTTCCACCAAAAGCCAATACAAATGATAAGAGCAATTTTCATCAAATGGCATTTTTGATTCAAGATTTATTTCGCGAGAATACTTTTTTGCAATTTTTTTTCTAATTTTATTTAATTTATCTAGTTTTTTTAATTGTGTTAATCCTATTGCTGCTGAAAATTCATTCATATAATAATTATTTCCAATTTCTTTAACATCATAATCAGTTCCTTTTCTGTTTGTAATTCCACACCATCTTCGTGAAAGCAATAAGTTTCTAAAATTTTTATGGTTTTTATGATTTAATGAAATTAATCCTCCAGTAGGCATTGCAAGATTTTTTACAGGATGAAAGCTGAAGCATACAGCAGATCCGTGTGAACCAATCTTTTCAAAGTTTTTCCATGTGGTTCCTGCTGCATGTGCTGCATCCTCTACAATATTTAGATTAAATGATTTTGCTATTTTATGGATTTTGTCCATGTTACATGGCATACCGCCAAAATGAACAGGTAAAATCAGCTTTGTTTTAGAAGAAATTTTTGCTTTAATTTTATTATGATCAATGCACAAAGTTTTTGGATCTACATCAACAAAAATTGGTTTTCCGCCATTGATTATAACAGCATGTGCAGTCGATACAAAAGATAGAGAAGGCAAAATTACTTCTTTATTTTTTATGTCAAAAAGCGATAATGCTAGATTTAAAGCGGAAGTTCCATTATTTACAGCAATACAGCTTTTAGATTTTATATAATTTTTAAATAAAATTTCAAATTTTTCTACATTTCCTACACCGCTACCAGATGCCCAAAAATGACTATCTAATGTTTTGATAAGAATATTTCTTTCAGAATTATCTATGTGTGGATCAAATAACTTAATTTTTTGTTTCATTTTCCTTTATTTTTTGTGAATTAAGAAAATCAATATCTTCTTTTTTTGATTTTTCAAATCCTTCATAGTAATTTACTTCTTTATTGATATTAATTAAACTAGGATCAATTTCGAATTGTTCTAAAATATCTTCTATGGTAATTGGGCGTTTTTTAATTCTCGACATTAAAATTTTGACTAATTTCAGATCTTCTATTCTATCAACAGCATAACGAAATTTTGATAGGTTTGTTTTGCTTTCATAATTAAAAATTTTGAACTTATTTTTGTTATTATAAAAATATGGAGTAACATGTTCTCGTTCAGAAGGTAATTCTGCATTTTTCCAAGCATTTTCTAATGCTGCAAAAGAAAAAATCTCTACTTCAGTACCAGAAGGAAATGTTGGTGGTAAAAAAGTCGTTATGTAATCAAATGAATTTGAATTAAAAAAATCGATGATTTTGTCCATTAAAAATGGATCAATTAATGGTTTATCAGATGGAATTCGAATAATTGTGGAAAATGAAAATTTTTTTGCACATTGATAATATCTATCAAGTACATCCAATTCATCACCTCTAAAACAATCAATATTTTTATTTTTTAAAAATTCAAAAATAACATCATTTTCTTTAGCATTACTTGTAGCAACAACATATTTTTTTACTAATTTTGAATATGTTATTTGAGAAATCACAGAATTTAGTAAAGGATTGTTTTTCTCAACATCCATCATTACTTTTCCCGATAATCGCTGAGATTTCATTCGAGCTTGAATTATACATCCAATCATTAGTTTATCCTATTTTTAGAATTCATCCCAATAGGAATTATGCCAATCATTATTTTCTTTATGCCACATTTTTCCTCTGAATTTTTCTGTAGTATTCCAAAAATCATCAATATTAATACCAGTATATTCACAAAATGCGTCTATATATTTTTCAGAACATTTACCATCATACTTTTTTACTAATTTAATTCCCTCATCTCTAGAAATTCTATTAGTTCGAATATCATAACAAACCTGATCCATACATTGACCAAATCCAAATTTTATGAATTTTAACATTTGATTTACAGGGTTAAAATCAGAATCCAATGCAGTGTAAGTATGGTATGAACCAATCTCATTAGGATCTAAATTATTTTTTACATGTAACCCATATTTTTTTGAAAATTCAGAATTTACATATGGGTCCCAATCTTGAATAAAATAATTCAGCCAGATTGCACTTGTTCCTTGTTGTTCAAGTTTTTTACGATTATAATAGAATAAAAAAAGATCTTTCTCTGTAATTCCATTAGCTTCAAGATATTCTTGCCATCCTAATGATAGTGTATGCATTTTTTCAGCTGTTAATGCATTTGAATCAGTTCCAACACCTGTTAAGCGTGTACCTAAAACTAAACCTGGATTTTCTCCCTGTATAATTAAAGGAATATGGAATTTTTCAGCCATAATATATGTAGAAGCAAATAAACAAAATTCAGTAATTTTGATTGGATTAAGATGTTTATAAAAATCAAATATCATTAGTTTTTTTAAAATTACAGGATTTGGTCTTACAGAAAAAACATCAAATCCCAAATTTTTTAAATTTTCAATATTTTTTTTACCAATTTCTGTGATGTTTGGTGGTTCACAATTTACCAATAAACATCTAAGATCCAATTCATCTCTTGCAACAATAGCTTGTCTTGTGCTATCTTTTCCACCGCTTACACCAATACAACAATCATAATTATTAGATGAGTTATTATTTTTAATTTTCTTGGCTATTTGTAATAATTCATCATATCTAGAATTCCAATTAATTTCAATTTTTTCATTTTCCCAAACACATGCACCACAAATTCCATCATTACTAAAATATAATCCAGGTCTAGAATCAGGCTGGAGACAATTTTTACAAATTTTCATATTAATTCTTAATTCGTATATATTTCAATTTATGTATTGATTAGTTAGTAAAAGAATATCAAAAATAAATTGATAAATTATCTTTACTATCAAATATAAAATTAAATCTTATTAGTATTCAGATTAATGAATCTCAATGATTAAAATTTGTTTTTTAAAAAATTTTGATGAAAAATATATTAATAAAATTGATCAAAATTCAATAATTTTTCCATTAGATTACAAATCAGTAGATATTTTAGAGAAAATGAAAATAAAATTTGAAATTATAGATAGTTACTTAACAGATGATGAGAGAAGAGAATTATTTATAAAATGTAGAGAAGGATGGGAAAAAATTTCACAAAAACAAAATGAAGAATTAAAATTTCAAAATGTCAACATATTTAGAATAATTGATCGTAATGAAATTCTCGAATATCTAATGGAAGTATCTTCCGAAGCAATTTTAGTCAATAGAGTTATTCAAGAAAAAAATCCTGATGAAGTTTTAGCACCAAAAAAAATTCTTGATGTTATTGAAGAAAAAAATCGAGCTAAAATGACGGAGATGTATGAGTATGATGAACATGAATTAAGTTTTGATTACGTCAATATACGGAAAAAAATTGGAATTGTAGAAATTAATTCAAAAATATCAAGAAAGAAATTTAAGAAAATAAAAAAAATATTAGGTTTTTTTAATAAAATTTTGATTCGAAATAATCAATTAAATAATAATAAAAAAATCCTACTTCTTGAATTTGATCCAGAATTATACAAAAATCTACTAAAACAAATTTATGAAATAGGTTACACTCCATTACTTGTAAATTTTCGTAAACCAGCTGTGTCATCAAAAAATTCATTAAATATTATTAAAAAAACAAAATCCATAGTTTTTTCAAGTGATTTGTTACAAACTAATAACAAATCAGTCTTCGAAAAAATTGAAGAAAAAAGTAATAAGATAATTCAACATATTCAGAAAAATGTTGACTTTCATGAATTTGATTTTTTTAGAGTAAAATTATCAAGTGAAATTAAGAAACAAGTTGTTAAAATATTGAATGAACGAATAGAAGAATATTTTTGGCAAATTGAATGCTGTAAATTTTTGGATCAACGAAATGATGTTGTTGCAGGATTATCATTAAATTTATCAGGTGAAACCGAAGTAATTTTTTCAAAAATTAAAAAAAATACTGAGATGATTCTGTTGCAACATGGTTTTTCAAATTATTATGATTTTAATTTATATTCAGATACTCTTGATGATTATGATTTAATAAAAGATAAAATTGCAGTGTGGGGAAATCCAGTTAAGGATTATTTAATTAAGAATGATATTTGTGATGATGAAAACATAATTATTTCAGGCTCACCAAGACATGAAGATTTTGTTCCTAATAACAAAAAGTTATCTGATGAAAAAATTATTGTCATCACACCTAGACCATTGATTAAACATGTAGAGGGAGTTAAATTAGAATTACAATTAAGATATGAAATAGTTTTAAAAAAAATAATTTTATTGTTTGAAAATATTACAAATATTAAAATAATTTTTAAATTACATCCACAACAAAATTTTCATAATGAAATAATAAAATCAACAATTACTAAGCTTAATTCTAAAATAGAAATTTTACAGGATGAACCAATTATGGATGTACTTAAAAAAACAGATTTTTTAATTAATATTTCACCAGATAATTTGGATGCTTCTACTGTAGTTTTTGAATCAATGTTACAAGAAATACCAATAATCAATATTAAACTACAAAAAAATTCATGGATTTATGATTTTGAAAGAATGGGTGCGGTAAAAAGTTTCAACTATGATTCAGATTTTGAAGATGAAATTTTGAAATTAATCAATAATCATGATATGCAAGAAATACAAATTTCAAACATTAAGAAATTTTTAGAATTTTATCTATATGATAGTCAATCAGCTTCAAAGAATTTAATTAATTCAATTAGTAAAATTTAGAATGGAAATTTTATTTCC
>CABXGK010000019.1 GCA_902511735.1 uncultured marine group I thaumarchaeote | reverse complement strand
GGCTCTGCCTTATCCTCATGTCAGAAAGATACAATTGTTCCATTTCATAATGCGTTTGTCTATCTTGGAGAAAGATATGACATACATATCATGGCACTAAGTGGAATTACACCTGATTCTGAAGCCTCTGCTGCAGAAATTGCTGAATTTGTAGATTTTGTTAAGGATAATGACATCAAGGTAATCTTTTCAGAAGAATTAGTTGATCCAAGACTCGCAGAGGTCATTGCAGACGAAGCTGGGGCTGAAGTTATATTATTTAGCCCACTTGAAGCATTGGCTCCAGACGAGATAGGGAAAAATGTATCTTACATCGACAAGATGGAAGATAATTTGGATTCCCTAAAGGTGGCTCTTGAATGTCAGTAACTTCTGTACTTGATGTAAAAGATCTTACGATAAAATATGACAATCAATCAGCAGTAGATAACATCAGTTTTGATGTACAACAAGGTGATTGTTTAGGAATTGTTGGACCTAATGGTGCTGGTAAGACTACACTATTCAGAGCAATTCTAGGATTACAACCATATTCTGGTAGTATCAAATTATTTGGATTTGAAGATTCAAAGTATAATTCAATTATTCCATTAATTGGTTATGTCCCACAAAAAGTAACATTTGAACCAAATTTTCCTGCAACTGTTTATGATGTTGTTTCAATGGGATTAATTTCTGAAAAACGTATAGTTCAGGGTGTAAAATTAATTCAAGAATGTGATTGCTGTTGGAATAGAATTTATCAAACAATAAAAAAGAAAGATGATAAAATAACTCAAGCTCTCCATACTGTAGGATTGGAATCTCTTAGAAATAGAAGAATCGGTGAACTTTCAGGAGGAGAATTACAACGTGTTTTCATTGCAAAAGCCTTGGTAAAGGATCCTTTGTTACTGATTCTAGATGAACCTGTTGCTAGTGTAGATGTTGAATCACAAACAAAATTCTATAATGTAATTAAAACAATTAATGAACAAAATAATATCACAATAATCTGGTCTTCACATGATCTTGATGCAATATCTAAATATGCAAACAGAGTTGCATGTATGAACAAGAAAATCTTTTTCCATGGCGAAAAAGAAAAATTCTTTTCGGATAAAGAACTTCTCAAAATGTATACTGAATCATCAATGCAAATGCATATGCATAATCATGATACACATTGATGAGTTGATGAAAAAATGATCCTTGAAGCTCTCTCTTATGGATTTATGCAAAAAGCACTAATTGCAGGAATTACAGTTGGTCTAATTTGCTCATTTATGGGAACCTTTCTAGTACTAAGACGTTATTCCTTATTTGGTGATGGGATAGCACATGTTGCATTTGGCGGTATCTCTGTTGGTTTATTCTTAGGAGTCTTTCCATTATGGACTGCATTTATTGTCTCAATATTTGGTGGATTAGGACTCCAAAAATTAAGACAAAGTACCAAAATATCTGGTGATTCAGCAGTTGCTGTAGTTTTGGTATCTGGATTGGCAGTTGGTGTAATTCTTGTTAGCGCATCTGGTGGATTTTCAGTAGATCTTTTCAGCTTTTTGTTTGGAAGTATTCTTTTGATAAGTAATGAAGATACTATAATGATTCTTGGTATTAGTGCAGGTATTATTGCTACACTGACCATCATGCAAAAACAATTCCTTCATCTCACATTCAATGAAGAACAAGCGAAACTTGTAGGACTAAGAACGACTTTACTAAATTATGCTTTTGTTGTTCTTGCATCCATTACGGTTGTAACCTCAATGAGATTGGTTGGAGTATTGTTGATCTCTGCACTTATTGTGATTCCAAATATTTCAGCAATGATGTTTGGTAAAGGATTCAAAAAAACAGTTATCATTTCAATGAGTATTTCAGTTATTTCTGTAGTTAGTGGAATACTTGTGTCTTATTTCCTCAACGTTGCTCCATCGGGAACTATAGTTGTAATTGCTGTTGGAATTCTAGTTGGTACTCTTATTTTAAAATCTACAGGTCTATTAGGAAAAATGAACATAAAGAAACCATCAGAAATTACTCATAACAGCTAAGGAAATCACTTGAAGGATTCACTTTTAGATCTTGCAGTAAAAAATTTTGAAAATGAAAATTTTCCAAAAGCAATACAACTATTTGAGAAGATTCTAAAATTAGATCCGGATAATCCTGTTGCCCTCATTAACAACTCATCGTGTCTTGCAGAGATTGGAAAATATGAAGAGGCTATGGAACAACTAGAATTTTTTCTTAAGAAATATCCAAATGATTTTGATGCATTATACAATAAAGCGACAACTCTCTATGACATGGACCAATATGAAGAAGCACTAGATACATTTGACATTGCATTGAAAATAGATCCAAAAAATTCTCAAGCACTTTGTAATAAAGCAAATGTACTTGTTGCATTGGGACGACATAATGATGCAATATCTGTGTATAAACATGCTTTACAAGTAGAACCACGAGACATTGAAATTCTAAACAATATTGGAATTGTATATGCTGGACAAAAAAAGCATGAAAAGGCAATAAAGTACTTTGAAACTGCACTTGACAAGCAAAGAAATGACATTGATTCCTTGTGTAATCTTGGTAATTCACTGTTGGAGATTGAAAATTACAAGTCAGCCTACAAATGTTTTAGACAAGTAGTGAAATTGGACCCAACGGATTTTGATGCAGCTTTTCGTCTGGGTATTACATGTAACAATTTGAATATGCCAGATCGAGCATTAATTTATTTTAACAAACTACTCCGTCGTGATAAAAATAACATTGATGCTCTAATCAATAAAGGATATTCATTACATCTTTTGGGTAAATATGGACGTGCTATACTTTGTTACAAAGAAGTCTTAAAACAAGATCCAGATGAGATCAATGCAATTTACTATATGTCTAAATCAACTGCAAGACAAAATGATGCAAAACAAACATGTGATTTAATTTCTAAATTATTGAAGTTACAATTCCTAAATGACCATGACCATGACCATGACCATGACCATGACCATGACCATGACCATGACCATGTACACTTGATAGAAAAAATTCAAAAAGATTCTGACTTTAAGAAAATGAGAACAAATGCCAATTTCTTGTTCCTACTGAAACATAACTAAAATGTTAAAACATCTGATATTTCACCTAAAACAGCATGATAAAGACTTCTTGTCCAATATGCGACAAACAAATGAATGACCACAACAAAAGTCAAATTGAAAAATGCCTATGGATGTTTGTTAGAGAAGCAAGAAATCCTGTTGCATTTGCTGCTATAAATTCTAGAACCTGTCCAGAATGTGAAAAAAAGATGTTAGATCATGATCCTTCTCAAGTAAATCAATGTGTGAATCAATTCATACTTGATGTTGAAAGTTTAGAAATCTAAAATTTTCTAAAGACTTCTTTTTACTACAAAATCTAAAAGACTAACCATTTCATTTTTGTCGCTTCCTGAATAGCTACCAAGTGACTTTGTTGCCTTTGTTGCATATTGTAATGCTTTTTTACGAACTTCTTCTTCAATTCCTAAAGAGCGAATTGTGTTGACTGCAGTTTGTACATCTTTTTTTGCAGCCTTTGATTTTCCAAAAACTTTGAGAATTTTCTTCTTGTCACTTCCTCTTGCTTTTCTTATTGCTAAGAGAATTGGAAGTGATTTTTTACCTTCACGAATATCATTCCCTACTGGTTTCTTTGTTACTTTACTATCACCCATAATTCCAATTAGATCATCTGTAATTTGAAATGCAATTCCTAAATTACGTCCAAAAGATGCCAAATTCTTTACATCCTTTTCTTTTTTCTTTGCACAAATTGCACCCATTGCACATGATACCTCAAAAAGAACAGCAGTTTTCTTTTCAATCATTTTGATATATTCCTGTTCAGTCGGAATTCTCTTGTTTTCTGCTAGTTTTACGTCATCAACTTGCCCTTCACAAATTTCAACACATGCTTTAGATAATTTTGTGACTAATTGAGTAGTATAATTTGGAGAAAGTTTTGATTTTGATGAAATTGTATGATATGCTTTAGAGTATAGTACATCTCCTGCTAAAATTGCTAATGGCATGTCAAATTTGTTATGAGTTGTTGGAACTCCGTGTCTCATTTCATCATTATCCATAATGTCATCATGTACCAATGTAAAGTTGTGAATCATTTCTATAGAACTTGCAGCAGCTATGGCATCAGCTTGTTTACCACCTAAAACTTTACAGCTTTTCAAAACTAGGTATGGTCTTAGTCTTTTTCCGCCATGTATAATCAGATGGGCTGCTGCATCATACAGCTGTTTTGGATCACCTTTCAATTCTTTTTTAAGAAATTTGTTTACAAATACGGCATTTTTCTTTATTGATTCTGAGGATTTCAATTCACCAATCTCCAATTATTTTCAGGGATGTAGTGTTTAATTGCTTTTTCATAATCTTGTTTTAGTTCACCTTTTGTCCAGTCTGAAATTAAAGAAGAAAATTTGGTTTTTGTTTCAGATTCACAATCATCAAGATAATACAATGCAATAACCATCCATGGACAATAGATGTCTCTGTTATTTTCTAACTCTTGTTTCAATTCATCAGGTGAAATCCATTTTATTGCTGAAATCTCATCTTTGATTAACGATGTTTCCTCAAAATCATCAACCACTCCAATTAATGTTCCACAAACTTCATTTTCAGAACCAACGTCCTTGTATGGAACATGATATTCGAATTTGTTAACATAATTCATTTGACATGTAATTCCAATTTCTTCAGGCATTCTACGTTCTGCAGATGACACATATGTCTCGCCTTCTCTGGGATGACTTGCAACTGTACCATCCCATTCTCCAGGCCAAAGCATTTTCGAGTCACTTCTTCTTGTTAGAAGTAACTTACCTTCTTTGTTAAAAATTAACGCAGTAAATGCTCTGTGAAGCTTTCCATTTGGTAAATGACATTTTACCTTTTCCTCTTTTCCTATTGGATTATCATTTCCATCTACTAATATTACAAATTCATCCATGATTATTTCCTGAATAATGTGCCTTCAAATTTCTTTCCTAAAATTGCATCGGTAATTCTCTTTGGTTTGTTACCATTTACAAAAAATACTTTCAATCCTGCCTTTGCCATTTTGTTAGCTTCTGTAATTTTTCTAGTCATGCCACCGGTAACATCCATCACATTCTCTTGAATTTCAGGTGTCTCCTTTCTGAAATCATGAATCAATTTCTTTGTCTTCAAATCTGAATAAACACCATCTACGTTTAAAACAAAAAGTGATAGTCTTGGCTTCAAAACTTTTGCAATTGTAGTCATTATCACATCTCCAGATAAAATGTAAGATTTTTTCTGTCCAAACCACAATGCGTCTCCAAATGTTATTGGTGTCAATCCTGATTTTGCAATATCGTTAATTGTTAAAATTTTACTTTTAATCGATTTGTTTCCATTCATAAAATCTGTAGGCGGTAAACAATACGAATTGATCTTATTTTTTACTGCACTGTCTAGAATGATTTTGTTCAATTCTACCATTGAATTTTTGACAATTGCAACACCCTTTGGGCTAGTTTTAGCAGGTTTTGTATGCATATTATATTTCACTGACCAATAATGTCCGTATGAACCGCCACCGTGCACAATAATTATTGGTTCTTTGATCTTTCCAACTTCTTTTAAAATATTGTCTATGGTTTTTTTTCTAGGTGATAATGGCTTTTCTTTATTTGTAATAATTGAGCCTCCAAGTTTTATTAGAATCATACCTGTACCATCATCCTAGCTATTAAAAACCTGCATACCTGTTTTCTGTATTGATACATGATAAGTTTGATATTTTGTCGTGTTAGTATATTCTGAAAGATCACTTTCTTCTTCTGTTAATGCAATAACACATCCGCCATCTCCTGCTCCTGTAATTTTTGCACCAAATGTAATCATCTCTATTTCTTCTATGATTGACAATAACTCGTCATTAGAAACTCCAATTTGCTCTAAGAAAATTTGATTTTGTGCCATACATTTTCCTATTGTTTTTAAATCATTATTCTCCATACTTTCTAATGCTTTTGTAATCAATCTCTCTTCTTCTGAACATAATTCTGTAAACACGTTAGTATTTTCATTTTTGAATTTCTTTACTCTTTCAACTACCTTATCAGTTGCATGAATTTGCTCTGAATCTATTATTAAAAAATTAAATTTATTTTTTGTATTAATTTTTGAAAAGCCTTTTTCTTTTTGATATTCAATAATTCCTCCATGTACTGATACTGTACAATCAGCTCCAGACGAATTTGGGAAAATAGTTTTTTCTGCTTGTATAGATAACTCTAAAATTTCTTTTTCATTAGTATTTCCAAATAAATTTGAAATTGATGCAGCTGCTGCAACACAACATGCTGATGATGATCCTAAACCTGCACCAATTGGAATCTCAGATTCAATTTTAATACTAATTCCCTTATCAAAACCATTTTTTGAAATTAATTGTTTTGCAATATAGAAAAACGGTCTAAATTTTTTTTCTACATTAGATACTTCTTCATCTTTTTTTATTGATGATTGTCCAAGTGATGATGAAATTAGAATATTATCTGTATTTGTTTTTTCAGATGTTACTGTTGCATATTTATCGATAGCACCAAGAATGGCTCTGTTCTCATAAACAACAAAATGTTCTCCAAATAGAATGATTTTCCCAGGAGCTTTAGCTATTGAAGTCAAATAGTTATTTTGAAGAAAACTTCTATAATTCTTCTTCTATTTTTGTCTCAAAGTCATCAATTTCATATTTCATCTCTTGATCTTCTTTGAGTTCACCTTTTTGAATTAAAATCTCTCTTGCTAATAGCCAGTAAATTGTTGCTAATGCTTTTCTACCTCTATTATTTGCTGGAATTATTAGGTCTAGATTTGATGTAATATTATTTGTATTTGAAATACCGATTACTGGAATTCCAGCATTTGTTGCCTCAATAATTGCCTGGCCATCGACTTCTGGGTCTGAAATTATGATTAGTTGTGGTTCAATGAAATATGGTAATGATGGATTTGTCAATGTTCCTGGCATGAATCTTCTGAGCATCTGTGTTGCACCTGTTAATTCAACAAATTTCTCAATTGGAGTTGTTGCATATTCTTTTCCAGAGCAGACAATGACTTTTTTCATGTCAAATTTTGTTGCAAATTTTGCAGCACTTTTGATTTTGGCTAATGTAATGTCAATATCTATCATGTAAAGTCCTTCAGGACTAGCTGATGTGATAAATGGACGCATTGATTTGGTTTTCATATCTGTTCCAACACGAATACCTGTTGCTAACACTTTCTTCTTTAGATCAGTAATTTCTGTTTGTTGGCTCATTGCGATTTTTAAAAGTCAATCATGCCATGTATTAAATCATGCTCTGAAATACGAATCAATTCGTTCACTTTTTCTACTCTTTCTCCACCAACAATTCCTACTTTTAGTAATTTTGAGCCGGTTCCAATTCCAATATGTGAAATATGTGAGTCGCTAGATTCACCTGAGCGATGAGATGTGATTAATTTAATATTATTTTCATTAGCAACCTTAGCAAATTCTAATGCATCAAAAAGACTGCCTGCCTGATTTACCTTCAAAATTGCAGCATTACAAGATTTCGCCTCAACTGCTTTTGTAAGAATTTTATTATTTGTTACAGTTAGATCATCACCTGTAATCATTGAATTAGGGAATTTTTTTGTTATCTCTGCCATGTCCTCAAATGCTTCTTCATGTACGGCATCTTCAGCATAAATCAATTTGTAATTTTCTATAATCTTTGATGCAAATTCAATTTGTTCGCCTGAATCGTTTTCAAATCCTGCACGATCATAAACATATTTTTTCTTTTCTTCATTCCACTGTGTTGATGATGCAAAGTCAACTCCTAATCCAACTTCTTTTCCTAATGTAAAACCTAAATTTTCAATTGCCTTGACTGAAATGTCTAGTGCTTCTTCGTTATTGAATTTTGGTGCCCATCCTCCTTCGTCACCACGTCCATTTGTAAAAGTTGGATCATTTTTTAAAATTAATTTCTTTAATTCTTTGTGTACTTGGAGATTGGTATCAATTGATTCTCGAACAGTTTTTGCACCTATTGATGCAACCAAAATTTCTTGAATATCTGGAGTACCTGGTCCTGCATGTGCACCGCCTCCTAGTATATTTCCTAATGGAAATGGAAATTTCAAATCTGATTTTCCACTAATCATTTGGAAAAGCTGTTTATTTTCTGCTTTTGCTGCAGATTCTGTTACAGAAATTGTTATTGCAAATGCGCAAGCGCCACCAATTTTTGCATAATTGTCAGTTTGATCTATAGAATGAATAACATCATGTACTTGTTTTAGGTCGCTTGAATCAATTCCAATAAATTTTTCTGAATTCTGATTTAAAATTGATAAACTTTCTTCAGGACTATTGTTAGGAAAACTAACTGCTTCAAATTTTCCTACACTTGCACCAGATGGTGCACAAACTCTACCTTGATATTTTTCATCAGTTGTAACATCAACTTCTATAGTTTTACTGCCTCTACTGTTATACAGAACTCTACCAGAAATTGCGGTAATTTTTGACAATTTATTCTAGTTCGCTTTGCACTTCTTGATTTCTCTTATGCATTGCTTCATAAAATGGAATTACTTGTTGAATTGTCTCAACTGTTGTTAATAGCATACGTCTGCAGCAATATCTTTCCATACCTAAATCATCAAGAACTTTTTCTGGATCTTCTCCAGTTTTCATTTTATTCTGATAATCTGAATATTTATCAGCGATTAATTTTCCACATGAAAAACATCTTACAGGTACTAACACACTTGAAAAAATCAATCAAGGATTATAAAAACCCTACAAGGAATTTTTTATGCGGGTATCGCCCAGCCTGGTCAAAGGCGCTAGCTTGAGGGGTTAGTCTCTTAGGAGTTCGTGGGTTCGAATCCCACTACCCGCATGGATTATTTTTTAGAATTTTTCTTAATATTTTTAATAAATTCCTGTCTTCTAATTTCTTCAGTAAGGACTAATCTGGTATCTTCAACTAGCATTCTATTTACATCTAATTTCCTTCTTGATTCTTTAACGATTTTATCATATGTTGCAAATGGATATAAAATTAGATACAATTCTTCCATGATTCCAAAATATTTTTCAGCATTTTTTGAATTGCCTATTCTAATTTGATCAATTACCTGTCTTTTTAATTCTCCAATACAGTCTAGCAAACCAAGTATGTATGATTCACCTGAAACTTTGATTGATTTGTAAGTTGGAATTTGTTTTCCTTCTATAATTGATAATAATGCAACTGCTTCGACTAATTCTTGTTCCGGTGTTAAAATATATCTATTAAGATCTCCTGTAGTTTTTTGTTTTAGTTTTACAAGAAGTGATTTTGCTTTTTTAATTTTCAATTTTGCTGATTTTAAATCATTTTTATGAATTGCGATTATTGCTTGACTGCAATTTATTATAACTTCACGATTATTTTTTATTAGAAATTCTCTAGATGCGTTTGTTTTTTCTAATTCTTTAGAAATTTGTGGAAGTGAAATTTTTACATTTTTTAATCCCATAGAATCAGAAACTGTTATTCTTAGTTAAAGGCGTTTGCAAAACCTCTTTATTGAAACTATATCTGAGATGTTCTGTGGAAATAACTGTAGATCAAATGTATCAAATTGAAAATAAAGGTCATGATATGGGATTTTTAAAAAAATTCATGATGGAAAATGCAGGCGCAGTTGCTGTTAGAAAATTAATTGAAAAATTTGGCAGTGTAGATTCAAAAAATATTGTAATATTTGTTGGAATGGGAAATAATGGTGGTGATGGTCAAGTTATGGCTAGACATCTTGCAGGTCACAACGCTAATGTTTCTGTAGTATTACTTGGAACACCTGATAAAATTAAAACTGATGAAAGTAATTGGAATTGGTCATTGCTTGAGAAAATGCCTTCTGTAAAACTAATTACTGGAAATTCTACAAATTTTGACTTTAAACCAGATATTATTATTGATGGAATTCTCGGTACCGGAATTAAAGGTGACATTAGAGAGCCTTATGCATCTGCAATTAATTTCATTAATCAAACTGATTGTTACAAATTTGCTGTTGATGTCCCATCTGGAATGGATCCTCAAACAGGTGAAACTGCTTCGCTTTTTACAAAATGTGACATGACTGTAACTTTTCATAAAATGAAACAAGGAATTCCAAAGAGAAAAGACTTGACTGGAGAATTATTTGCTGAAAAGATAGGAATTCCGCCTGAAGCGGAGATAGATGTTTTGTGATAGTTCATCAAATTCCTGTAGGCCCAATGCAAAATTTTTCTTATATTGTTGAAGATGAATCCACACATGAAACAATCATAATTGATCCATCTTGGGATTTAGAAAAAATAACTACTATAATTGATGAACAAAATCTTAATCCAAAATATATTGTAAATACACACTGGCATGATGATCACACAAGAGGAAATGAAGAATTAGCAAAGAAATTATCTGTTAAAATTGTACAGCACGAAGCATCAACTTTACAAAATGATATGGTTGTAAAAAATGGTGATTCAATCAAGTTTGGATGTTCGGAATTGGTTGTTTATCATACCCCTGGACATTCTAAAGATAGTATCTGCCTTGTAGGCGATGGAAAAATTTTTTCTGGTGATACTCTCTTTGTTGGAAATTGTGGAAGAATAGATCTTCCTGGTGGCAGTGCAAATGAACTTTATCACAGCTTGTTTGATGTATTGCATAGTTTTGATGATAATCTTGTATTGTATCCTGGTCATGATTATGGCATGTCTACAACATCTACTATTGGAAATGAAAAAACTACAAATCCTGTAATGCAAAAGATTACTGAAGATTCTTTTGTAGATAGAATGGGTGGGTAAAATGTCAATTAATTGTCATGGCGATGTGGCCAGTGCAAAAAACTTTATCCAAGATCTTACAAAAAAACGATTTACTTTTGGTTTAGTTGCATCGTATAGTGAAACCTGTGAAATTCCTGGAATCACTATTGCAGGAGCTGATAAAGAATTTTTAAAATTTACTGCACCTGCAGATTCTGAATATATTGAATATGGAAAATGTGTCTGTATACCTGGAATTCCTATTTCTCCTGACGGAAAACCTACTCCTGCATTGTTAACTCGTGTTTCATTAAATGCTGCAAAAATTCCTCATTTTGTTGTAAATGCAGGAAGTAAAGTTGCTCCATCCTTGTGTTATTTTGACGCTGGCATACTTCCTGGAAAAAATATTTCTGAATCTCCTGCAATGTCTATTGAGCAAGTAAAATCTGGAATTGAATATGGAAAAAATTTAGGTAAAATCATGTCTAAAAACACTGATTGTCTTGTTATAGGTGAGTGTATTCCTGGTGGAACTACTACTGCTCTTACAGTTTTAAGGGCATTTGGATTGGAATGTAATGTTAGTTCTAGCATGCAAAACAATCCATTAGATCTAAAAAATAAAATTGTTTTAGATGCATTAAAACGTAAAAAATCTGATGATACATTAGAAATAATTGCAAATTTTGGTGATCCTATGATGCCAGTCTGTGCAGGTATGTTGTCATCTGCATCAGAAAATTGTCATGTAATTTTAGCAGGTGGTACACAAATGCTTGCTGTGTTACAACTAGCAAAACACATTGGTTATAATCAAAAAAATTCAGCAATTGGATGTACTTCTTATATTGTTGATGATTCTCAAGCAAAATTTCTTGAAACTTTAGAACAAATTGATAATATTGCAGTACTTTCGTGTGATCCTTGTCTACATAATTCTCAACATTTTGGATTTCGTTCCTATGCAGATGGTTTTGTAAAAGAAGGTGCAGGAGCTGGCGGTGCTATAATTGCATCTTTACTCAAAACAGAAAATTCTATAGAGCAATTATTTAATTTGTTTGAACAAGAATACAAACGAATTTCTACTTTACAGTAACTGATTTAGCTAAATTTCTTGGATAATCCGGATCTGTATCTTTTTCCAAAGCTGCATAATATGTTAATAATTGAATTGGAATTATCTCTGAAATTGGATATAGAATCTCATTAATTTTTGGAATTTTTATCCAATGATCATAAACGTCACTTTCAATATCTGAAACGCCAATAATTTTTGCTCCGCGGGCTTTAATCTCTCGTGCACTTGTCAATGTGTCAGTATATGTTGAATCATTTGGATTAATGACAATTACAAAAACGTCTGTATCCATTAATGCAAGTGGTCCATGTTTTAATTCTCCACCTGGTATTCCTTCTGCATGAATGTATGTTAATTCTTTTAATTTTAATGCTGATTCTATTGCAATTGGATAGTTAATTCCTCTACCTAAAATGTAAATGTCTGATACATCTTTCAACTCTTTTGCAATTTTCTGAATCTCAAGTGGATTCTCTATAATTTTTGAAATTGATTCTGAAAATCCTTTAAAATTAATTGTAATATTCTCACCCAACTTTTGTACAATTTTGTATAATACGATTAGTTGTGCAGTAAAGCTTTTTGTTGCAGCAACTCCAATTTCTGGCCCACAATTCATTCCTAATACAGTATCTCCTTTGCGTGTAAGTGATGATGTGAGTAAATTAACAATGGAAATAATTTTACAGTTACTTTTTTTTGCAATTCTTACTGCTTCTAAAACATCTGCACTTTCTCCACTTTGAGATATTGCAATTAAAACTGAATCTTCCTCAATTGTCTCTGGTGCAAATTGAAGTTCACTTGCTATAATTGGTTCTGATTTAATTTTTACATATTTTGATAAGATTTGTTTTGCAATTAATGCTGAATTGTAACTTGTTCCACTTCCTGTGATGTAGATATTTTCTGCATTTTTTATGTATTCTACTGCTTCATCCAAACCTTCTGTTGTTTGCTCTCCTGCTTTTAAGATCAAATCTGGCTGTTCATAAATTTCTTTTAATGTGAAATGTGCATAATCACCTTTGTATGCATCTCCAAATTCTTTTGAGACTTTTGTTATTTCATGTTTAACTTTTTCTCCGTTAAAATCTAATATTTGAAATTCTTTATTCTCTAAAATTACAAAATTTCCACTTTTCATATATATTGCATTATCTGTATATTCAATGAATCCCAACACATCACTTGATAAGAAAATATTTTCTTGTCCAACTCCAATAATTAGCGGTTCATGAAATCTAGCTGCTGCAAGTTGACCATTTTCAAACATCGCTACAAATGCATAATGACCTTTTATTTCAGAAACTGTTTTCATAATTGTATCTTTTACATTTTTTGTTGATTCGTAATTTTTTTGAAGTAAATTTGCAATTATTTCACTATCTGTTTCACTTTTGAAATTGTACCCATCATCTTCTAATTGCTTTTTTACTTCTTCAAAATTTTCTATAATTCCATTATGTACTATTGCAATT
>CABXGK010000018.1 GCA_902511735.1 uncultured marine group I thaumarchaeote | reverse complement strand
TCTTCTTAGTGCATCTGTAACACATGTACCTAATTCTACATTGTTTGTCACTGCTGCAATTCCTGCAAGCATTACCCATGGATCATTAACAATTGCATTACTCCATTGTGGAACATTTGAATGGTCCATATACCAAATTGAGTGATAACCTGTTTTGTCTGCAAGGCTACATGCTGTTAAAATTTGGTCTTCGGTTAATCCTAATCTTGCAACGTTTAATCCATTTTGAATTCCGAATTTGATCATTTTGCCTGTTCACACTCAAAAATTACCGTTAATAAAGTGTGGCGGTCTGTAAGGGCACTAGTAAATAAAATATAAAAAAGAAAATGTTTAGAGATTTCCGGCTTTAATATCGTTAAGACATTTGACGACATCTTCTTTTGAAATTGGAATTGGATTTGGGTCTAAGTGACCTTTGTCTGTCATTACGACATCTGCAGCTTCACTAACATCTGCTTTAAGGTCTAATTTGTCAAATCCCATTTTTTCGATAATTTCTTTGAATCTGTCATAAAATATCGATTTGTTATGTTTGTGGGCAACTGTAGTACATGATGAAAGTGAGTAGCCGTGTGGAACTCCTTCATTTGAAAATACATATGATAATGCATGTCCTAATGTTGTTGAACAGTTTCCAAAGCCCATTCCAGATAACATGGAGCCATATGGATAATTCTCTGGTTTATCATTCATGATTGCATCATACAATACATCAAATGCTTGTTTACACAATGTTTTCGTAAGGTCATTTCCAAGTTTACTGTCGTAACCTTCTGTTGCTTGTGCACATGCATCACACACTGAACTTTTGATAACCTGTTCTGGTGTACCGTCCATAAAGTATGAATCAATAACTGCTCTGTCTGCAAGGAATCTATCCTCTCTGAGTAATTTCTTTTTTCCATCAAACTTTAGAACACAATATGTTGTCATCTCTGCTCCTGTACCAAATGTTGTAGGAATTAGAATTTTTTCTACACCCATTTCTGAAGCAGCATATTTTACAACATCCATTGAACTTCCTCCTCCCAAACCAATCATTGCACTAATGTTTTTTGATTTGTATTCTTCGATTACCTCATTGACCATTTCAATAGATGGTTCTGGTTGAACTTTATCGTACAAGATATAATCTTGTATGCCCATTCTTCCTAACCATTTGTCAGATAATTCTGGAGGTACTGTTGTTACCACTAAAGCATTTTTTGGATATTCAGCTTGTGATAATGCATCTTCCCCAAATTGAATTACTTTGGGAATTCTTACTGTATCCATGTTTGATGTAATATTCTATTCTTACTTATACCTTCCAATATCAAAAACTTAAGTTATTTTCATTCCAACCATAATGATTGATAAAAAAACCATCAAAACTCTCACTTGACCATAGTTCCCGTGACATTCTAACAATATTGAATGAAGGTCTTACCACATCAAATACTTCTTTACATTTAAAAAAATATATTTTAAAAAATAAAATTCAACTATCTTCTTCAAACATAGATCTTAAAAAATTTGATAATGTTTTCTTAATTGCTATTGGAAAATCTGCAGGCATTATGTCTGAATACGCTTCTAAAAAAATAAAATTCAAAAATGGATTAGTCATAGTTCCGAAAGGAATTACGCCAAAATTAGATAAACGTATTTTCCAAGTAATTACTGCTGGCCATCCTCTTCCAAATCGTAATAGCCTCAAAGCAGGAAAAAATTTGATCGAATTTTTGAATAAAACGAGAAAAAACGATTTTGTATTATTTCTCATTTCTGGCGGTGGTTCTTCACTATCTGTATATCCGAATTTTATTTCTCTGAAAGATAAGATAATTGTAAATGACAAATTAATCAGATCGGGTGCGAACATTAACGAAATTGCATGTGTTCGAAAGCATTTGTCACTAATCAAAGGCGGTCGTTTAATTCAAAACATGAATTGTCATGGAACTTCCCTTTTAGTGTCCGATGTAATTGGAGATGATGTTGGCTCTATTTCTTCTGGAATAACATCTTATGACAAGTCCACTTTCTCAGATGCTGTTAAAACAATCAAAAAATATTCTCTTTACCAAAAACTCCCAAATTCTGTATTATCTGTTTTAAAATCTGGAGTTGATGGAAAAATTTCTGAAACACCAAAAAAACCAATAATAAAAAATACTATCATCCTAAATAATTTTACATGCCTTTCAAAAATGAAAGACACTTCTAAAAAATTAGGACATAAAACAAAAGTTATCTCAAACATATCTGGCGATATTGAAAAAACCACTAAATTACTCGCATCTGAAACAATTAATTCAAAAAACACTTGTATAATTTTTGGTGGAGAACCTACAGTTAATGTAATTGGAAATGGAAACGGTGGCCGTAATCAAGAACTTGTATTGAGATTATATGAAAAACTTAAGCAAAAAAAATACAATTTTACATTTGCATCAATTGGAACTGATGGAATTGATGGAAATACAAAATTTGCAGGTTCCATGTTTTCAACTCAATATGATTATGATGGTGAATTATATCTTAAAAATAATGATTCATCATCATTTTTTAAAAAATTTGGTGGTTTAATCAAAACCGATATCACTCAAAATAATGTAAACGATATTGGTGTGATAATTAGACACACTCTTTAGAACATTTTTTCATTTTTTCTCTACATGAAATACTCTCATGTATACATCAAAAGAAAATATTGTGCTCAACAAGTCAATCAAAAAGGTGTTTTTTGTCTATTAAATTTGTATTTTGGTCTTAATGATCCACATTGAAATCAATTTTCATGATGAAGTCACATAATTTCTTCAGAAAAATGGTCGATGAGCTAGTAGAATTTTCTGCACATGATCCTGAATTAGCTGATGGAATAAAATGGCTAGATAGTCAGGCTCAAAAAAAAGGAATTACATTTTATGATATGGTCTTTGAAGTATTATACAGCCATGATGTAAATTCAAAAGCTCAAAATTGGTTGAAAACAAGAAATTAGATTATTTTCGTTCATCAATTGGTATGTAAGTACATCCTTGCGGTCCTTCATATTTTCCAACATAGGTTGCTTTTGGTCTGTATAGCATTGGTTTTGGTGCAGCTTCTGCAAATTTTTCTTCAATAACATGTGCTGCCCATCCTGACACTCTTGAGATTGCAAAAATTGGTGTATTCAAATCCATTGGAATGTTTAACATGTAATACACTGATGCGCTATAGAGATCAACATTTGGAAAAATATCTCGTTCCTTTCTATTTTTCATTATTTCTGCAGTAATTTCTTCTACTTTTCTTGTAATGTCAAACCATGGTAATCCTGTTTTTTCAGATAACTTTTTTGACAATTCTTTTAGAACCATTGAACGAGGATCAACTGTTTTGTAAACTGCATGTCCCATACCCATGATTCTATCTCCACCTTCAATCTTTGATTTGACCCAATCTCTTACCCTATCTTCATTATCAATATCTAACAACATCTTCATCACTTCATAATTTGCTCCTCCGTGTAATTCTCCACTTAATGCGCCTACTGCTGCACTTACAGCTGAATACATATGTGCTCTAGTAGATGCGACCTCTCTTGCAGCAAAAGTTGATGCATTAAAGGTATGATCTGCATGTAAAATTAGGCAAACATCAAACACTCTTTCCATCTCTTTATCTGGTTTATTTCCAGTTAGCATGTAGAGGAAGTTTGATGCATGACTTAATTCTGAATCTGGTTGTATTGGATCTTTTCCATTTCTAACTCTCTCCCAACTTGCAATAATTGTTGGAACTTTAGAAATTAGATTAATTGCTCTTTGTTGGCTAATCTCTTTTTCTGAACCTTGCTCATCATAATATCCTGCAAGTGCTGCAACAAATGCTTGTAATACATCCATTGGGTGGGCGTTTTTTCTCCAGTTTCTCATATTTTTTTGCATTTGTTCAGGAATTTTTCTTGCTTCTTTTAGCTTTCTTGTAAATTCATCAAATTCTGTTTTATTTGGCAAATGATCATGTAAAAGTAAAAAACAACATTCTTCAAAATTTGAATTTTTTGTTAAATCTAGCACATCGAATCCACGATAAATCAGCTTACCTTTTTCGCCATCAATTAATGATATCTTTGTATCTGCAATTGGAATGTTTCTTAATCCAATATTCTTAGTTTCCATAATATCTCTTGTAATTTTTCGACTTTTAAATTTTCAATTGATTTTTTAGGTAATTCGTGTATTCTCAGTCAATAATTTTCGATGTAGAAAGTCTAAACAATCAAAGTTTGCGCATATTAGATCATATTTCATTAATTTACATGTCGACTCTATCTGAACGTGAAATGAGAAAAAGAATTGATGAAGAAATTCTCAATGCTACTCCTGAATTTCTTGAAAAAATACAAAAATATGATCAAGAAAATCAATTGAATTATTCTACAATCTATGAGATTTATTCGACAATCCTTAATTCAGAAAAAACCATACCTGCAAAATCAAAATCAAAATAATCATTTTCGTTTAAATGAGGGGTAATCTAATTTTGAATATTATGGTAGCTAAAACAAAAAAATCAAAAATTATGTGTGTTTCTCATAGAGAAGATACCGATGGTATAAGCTCTGCTGCACTAATCAAACAAGCATTTGGCGGTGAGACAATTCTTACAGATTATCCTGGCATGATGGATGATATGGAGCCTCTTAGAAATGATGAATCTTTAAAGGAATTGTATATTTGTGATTTAGGATTAAATAAAAAAAATGAATGTGATTTTGTTGAATTACTAACCCAACTTCGAAAACGCAGTGTAAAAATTTCATATATTGACCATCATGATCTTGATAAGAAAATCATCAATCAATTAAAAAAAATAAAAGTTAAAGTTGTTCATGATACAAACGAATGTGCATCTGTTCAAGTTTATGATACATACAAAAAGAAATTAGATGATCATGCTGCATTCATTGCTGCATGCGCTGCAATAACTGATTACATGGAAGATCGACCACTTGGTTCAAAACTTCTCCAAATATTTGATAGACAATTTGCTCTAATTAGTGCCACGACAATGACCTACAATATTGTTGGGCATCAAAAAGATTCTGATTATCTACTTTATCTTGTTGATGAACTTAGCGAATCAAAATATCCCCATGAAATTCCAAACTCATTTGAATTTGCACAATTACAAGTTGAAAAACTTGCATCAGTAGTTGCTAAAGTTAAAGAAAATATGAAATTAAAAAAGAATCTGGGATATATGGAAATTACTGATTCTGGCGCAAGTGGTGCTGTTAATTTCGTTCTTGGCTTATCTGGAAAAGATGTTGGTGTTGCATACAAAGAACGAGTTGATTATGGCGTATATGCGGTTTCTGTAAGAGGTTCAAAACAATGTAAAGTTCATCTTGGAAGATTAATAAATAAAATTACTACTGAATGTGGCGGTTCTGGTGGTGGTCATGACAAAGCATGTGGTGCATCAATTCCTAAAAATAAAATTACTAAATTTCTAAACACATTAAATTCAGCATTAGCGAAATAAAATGTCTACTGAATCATTAAGAAAAGATCATAAATTAATTGAGAAAGTCTTGCATGCTTTAGATGCTACAATAAAACTTCTAAAAGAAGGAAAGCAAATTCCTGAACAAATATTACTTCCAACACTTGATTTCACTCAAAATTTTACTGATGTTTGTCATCATGGAAAAGAAGAAGAAGCATTATTCCCTGCACTTGAAAAAGCAGGTATGCCCACAAACATGGGTCCTATACACATGATGTTGCTTGATCATAAAAGAACTAAAGAAATTGCTGAACATATCAATCTTGCATCAAAAAAATACCTTGAAAATGGGGATTCTGCTTATCTATTAGAAACTCTGGAACTTTATGTTCAGCATGTAACTGAACACTTGTGGAAAGAAAATAATAGATTATTCATGATGGCCGATGCCAGACTAAATTATGCTGCAAATGAAATTGACAAGAACATGGATACTATTGAAGAAAAAAAACTCACTGAGTTGGGTAAAACTCGTTTACACTATGAATCCCTTGTAGATGAATTAGAAAAAAATGTCTCTGAAATTAATTAGAAAATTCTACAACCATATCAATTTCTACTGTTGAATTTAATGGAAGGCTAGCCACTCCTACTGCAATTCTTGAATGCTTTGCCATATCTCCAAAAATCTCGACTAGTAAATCTGATGCTGCATTGATAATTTTTGGTTGTTCTGTAAACTCTGGACTTGAGTTAACAAAACCTGAAATTCTAACAAATTTTGTAATCTTATCTAATGAACCAAGATTTGCTTTTAATTGCGCAAGTCCATTAATTATACAAATTTTAGCTGCATCTCTTGCTGAATCTAATGATTGTTTTTCTGGAACTTTTCCCTCAAACACTACTTTGCCTTCTTTCATTGGAATTTGACCTGAAACAAATGCAAGATTTCCTGTGGTAACTACTGGAATGTATGAGCCTGCTGGACTAGGAGGTGTTGGAATATCTATTGATAATTCTCTTAGTTTGTCCTCAATCATAAAATTTCATTGGAATTTGTATATTTAGTCTTATACTGGATAATTGCAGGCGTCAATACTAATTCCAGTTGAATTAATTTCACCAAAATTTCGATAGCAGTTTACTCTGGGTAATACCTAGTCAAATCCAGATTGAACTCATTAGTGATATAAAATGAGTATGGCTCCACAAGAATTAGAAAAAAGTGCTAGCAAGTATGCTGCAGCTGCAATAAGAGCTGATTCTCAAGGTGCTGCTGGAATGGCCATAACTGACTATCAAAATGCCTCTGAAACTCTATTGAAATTAATGAGACTCTATCCTACCAGTGGACTAAATAAAATTTATCAGCAAAGTTATCAAAAATATCAAGAACGTATCAAAGCATTACGTGAAACACGTGGTGTTGATGTTGAGCCTGTAGTAGATCCTAACGCATCTCCTGAAGAACAAAAAAAGGCTCTTGCACGAGCACAACCTCATAAAGAAGATGGCAATGATCTTGAAGATTTAGTTATGAGAGAAAAACCTGATGTAAAATGGTCTGAGGTAATTGGATTAGATGATGCTAAAGGTGCATTACGTGAGTCAATTGTTTATCCTAGCAAGAGGCCTGACTTGTTTCCATTAGGTTGGCCACGTGGAATGTTATTGTATGGTCCTCCTGGAACTGGAAAAACAATGCTTGCAGCAGCAACTGCAAATGAATTAGATGGTTATTTCATTAATGTTGATGCAGCATCTATGATGAGTAAGTGGTTGGGTGAAGCCGAAAAAAACGTATCAAAATTATTTTCAATGGCTAGAAAGTACAATGAAAAAGAAGGCAAACCTGTAATATTATTCATTGACGAAGTTGATTCTCTTCTTGGAGATCGTAACAGTGAAGTCGGTGGTGAAATCAGAGCAAAAAATCAATTTCTTTCTGAATTAGATGGTGTTAATGGGAAAGGCAAAGATACAATGATGTATGTAATTGGTGCTACCAACAAACCATGGAGCCTTGATGAACCATTTTTGAGAAGATTCCAAAAAAGAATCTATGTCTCACTTCCGGCACAAGATGCACGTCACAAACTTTTCGAACAGTACACTAGTCCACTAAAAAAATCTTCTAGATTTAATCTTGCAAGTCTTGCAAAACAATTTGACGGATATAGTGCAAGTGACATCAAAGATGTATGTCAGGGTGCACAATTATTAGTTGTAAATGAATTATTCCGATCTTCTACTTACCATGAACCTGTTGAGGGTGAAACTCCACAAGATCCTCGTGAATTAACCATGGCTGACTTTAAAGATATCAAAGCAAGAAGAAAACCAAGTGTCTCTACAGAAAACATTCGTGCATATCATAAGTGGAGTGAATCTTTCGGTGCACTCTGATCGGTTTTAGCATCGATCATTAAAGAAGCTTTTAAATCTAGATTCAAAGAGACTTTTAGAGGGTCACAATAACTACAAAGAAATCCAAACATGCAAACAAGTTTGGGACGCTGATCCTTTCTGATGGAACCGTTTTAGATGGAATGGGCTTTGGTTATTCAACTACTGTTTTTGGTGAAATTGTTTTCAATACTGGAATGGTTGGCTATACAGAGGCTCTAACTGATCCCTCTTACAATGGTCAAATTCTTACATTGACATACCCCTTAGTTGGCAATTATGGAATTCCAGATTTAGATGCCGTAGATGAGGATGGGCTCTCTAAATTCTTTGAATCCGATATGATGCAAATTCGAGGATTAGTAGTTCATGAATTATCTCAAACTGCTAGTCATTGGAATCTGAAAATGACTCTAGATGAATGGATGCATAATGAAAAAGTTCCAGGCATTTCTGGGCTTGATACTAGGGCAATTACAAAGAAACTTACAAGCAGTGGTGTGATGATGGCAGCCTTAGTTGTATCTGATGAAGAAATTAATGTTGAAGAAGTCAAAAAAGAACTTGCTGCCATTACAACATACAATTCTGAAAAATTTATGGATGTTGTATCTACAAAAGAAGAAAAAATCTATGGTGATGACAATCAATCTGTTGTAATTATTGACACTGGAGCAAAAAATGCAATTGTTAGAAATGTCCGAGAATTAGGATACAAGGCAATTGTTTTACCTTGGAATACTTCATTTGAAAAAGTAATGTCATACAAGCCAAAAGGTGTTGTTTTGAGTAGTGGTCCTGGTGATCCACAAAACTGCCCTGAAACTATTGATACAGCAAAAAAATTAATTGAAAATGATGTGCCTACACTGGGTATTTGTTTAGGTGCACAAATAATTGGTATTGCAGGAAATACTGAAACTTACAAATTAAAATATGGACATCGTGGTCAAAACAAACCTTGCGTTAATTTAGAAACAAATCAAGTTTTTGTCACCAGTCAAAACCATGGTTATGGAATAAAACCTGAATCTTTAGAAAAATCTGATTTCAAATTATGGTTTGCAAATGCTGATGACAACACTGTAGAGGGTATAAAACATAAGACAAAAAACTGTATTGCAGTACAATTCCATCCTGAAGCTGCACCAGGTCCTTTTGATTGTAAATATGTATTTGACGAATTAAAAAAATTAATGGAGAAATAAAAAATGCCAAAAAATGAATCATTAAAGAAAATTCTTGTACTTGGAAGTGGTGCAATAAAAATTGGCGAGGCAGGAGAATTTGATTATTCTGGAAGTCAGTGTTTGAAAGCAATTCATGAAGATGGAATCAAAAGTGTTTTGATTAATCCAAACATTGCTACAATTCAAACTGATACGCGATTTGCAGATCAAGTTTACCTTTTACCTGTAACTCCAAATTATGTAGAATCTATAATTGAAAAAGAAAAACCAGATGGAATTATGTTGGCATATGGTGGACAAACGGCATTAAACTGTGGAGTAAAATTAGAGGAATCTGGAATACTGCAAAAATATGGTGTAAAAGTACTTGGAACTCAAGTAGACGGAATTAAAAATACAGAAGATAGGCAGCTTTTCAAGGATTCCATGAAAGAAGCAGGTGTTCCTGTGCTGAAAAGTAGAACTGTAACAAACTTTGAGGATGCAAAAAAGACTGCTGAAGAATTGTCATATCCTGTAATTATTCGAGTTGCATACACTCTTGGTGGTCGAGGTGGTGGAATTGCTCATAATGAAATTGAACTACATGAAATTGTAGAACGAGGTATTAAGGCAAGTCTTGTAGGTCAAGTTTTAGTTGAAGAATACATTGGACATTGGAAACAAATTGAATATGAGGTTATGCAAGATTATGATGGAAATAATGTAATTGTTTGTAATATGGAAAATGTTCTTTCCATGAAAGTTCACACTGGTGATAACATTGTAGTTGCACCTTCTCAAACAATTAACAACCATGAATACCATATGTTACGTACAGCAGCTTTGCGTGCTACAAAACATGTTGGAATTGTAGGTGAATGTAACATTCAGTATGCGTTAGATGCTGATTCTGACCGATACGTTGCAATTGAAATTAATCCTCGTCTTTCACGTTCTTCAGCTCTTGCTAGTAAAGCAACTGGTTATCCGTTAGCATACATGTCTGCAAAGATTGGATTGGGATACAACTTATCTGAACTTGTAAATAGAATCACAAAAAGTACTACTGCATGCTTTGAGCCATCACTTGATTATGTCGTCTGTAAACATCCGCGATGGGATTTTTCAAAGTTTGAACTTGTTAATAGAAAACTAGGCGTAACAATGAAATCTGTTGGTGAAGTAATGGCTGTTGGAAGAACCTTTGAAGAATCTTTACAAAAATCAATTCGAATGCTTGACATCGGAAATGATGGACTTGTACTAAATCGTTCAAATGGTGAAAAAATTTCTGAAGAAGATCTTGAATACAAACTATCTCATCATGATGATCAAATATTGTATAATGTTGCAATTGCCTTAAAGATGGGAATATCTGTTGATAGAATATACAAGTTATCTTCAATTGATCCTTGGTTTATAGAAAAAATTCAAAACATTGTAAACACTGAATCAAAACTCAAAGAGTCTGAACTAAATGAATCTGTTATGAGAAATGCAAAAAAGATGGGATTTTCTGACAATCAAATTGCACGTGTAAAACAAAAAACTCCTGATGAAGTTCGTGAAATTCGAAAAAACTTT
The DNA here is from genome assembly GCA_902511735.1 of uncultured marine group I thaumarchaeote. Taxonomy (GTDB): domain Archaea; phylum Thermoproteota; class Nitrososphaeria; order Nitrososphaerales; family Nitrosopumilaceae; genus Nitrosopelagicus. The sequence continues at coordinate 3,742 of CABXGK010000018.1, read as the reverse complement.
GGAATCGTTCCTGCTGTCAAACAAATTGACACTTTAGCTGCAGAATGGCCTGCAGTTACAAATTATCTTTATCTTACTTATGGTGGAAATTCTAACGATATCCAGGTTTCTCCAGATGAAAAAGGAATTGTTGTAGTTGGTGCAGGTCCATATAGGATTGGTAGTAGTGTTGAATTTGATTGGGGAACTGTGAACATGGTATGGGGTCTTCAAGAAAATGGTGAAAAAAACATATCAGTTGTTAACTGTAATCCTGAAACTGTATCGACTGATTATGATATTTGTTCACGATTGTACTTTGAAGAATTGACACAAGAACGTCTTCTTGACATTACTGAATTTGAAAACCCTAAAGGAGTAATCACGTGTGTAGGTGGACAAACTGCAAATAATCTGACTCCTGGTCTTGCACAACGTGGAGTTAACATTATGGGCACAAGTGCAATTGATGTTGATAGGGCTGAAGACCGCTCAAAATTCAGTGCAGAACTTGACAAACTTCACATACAACAACCAAAATGGCAGGCATTCTCAAATCTGTCTGAAGCACGAAATTTTGCACAAGAAGTTGGTTTTCCTGTAATTGTTAGACCTTCTTACGTATTATCAGGTGCTGCAATGAAAGTTGTATGGTCTCAAGATGAACTAAAAACATATGTAAAAGAAGCCACAGATGTATCTCCAGATCATCCAGTTGTAATTTCCAAATTCATGTTGGATTCACTTGAAGTTGATGTGGATGGAATTAGTAATGGAAAAGAAGTTGTTATAGGTGCAATAGTAGAACATATTGATTCTGCTGGTGTTCACTCTGGTGATGCAATGATGTGTATTCCCCCATGGCGTCTTAATAATAAAATAATTGAAACCATTAATGACTATACTAAAAAAATTGCATTAACATTCAATGTAAAAGGTCCATTTAATTTACAATTCCTTGTTCATGATGATCATGTCTATGTAATTGAGCTCAACATTCGTGCATCTCGTTCAATGCCTTTTGTCTCAAAATTAGTAAAAACTAATCTCATCTCTCTTGCTTCTAAAGCAATTTTAGATAAACCTCTTCCAAAAATACCAGAAAATAAATGGCAAAAAATTCATAATTATGGAATTAAAGTTCCTCAATTTTCATTTATGCAGTTAGATGGCGCTGACATTGCATTAGGAGTCGAGATGCAATCTACAGGAGAGGCTGCATGCTTTGGGAACAGTTTCTACGATGCATTATCAAAAGGTTTGACATCTGTTGGCTATAATTTACCTGATAAGGGAACTGCTCTAATTACTGCTGGAGGTTCACAAAATAAAGAAAAACTATTACCCTCGATTGCTAAACTTAAACAATTAGGATTCAAGCTTTTAGCAACAGAACATACTGCTGAATTCTTTGAAGAAAAAGTTGGTGATATTGAAATTGTACATAAAATTTCAGAACCAGAACGTAAACCAAACATTTCTGATTTGCTTTATGAGAAAAAGATAGACTTCATCATAAATATCCCAAGTACACTTTCTTTGGAAAAATATGTTGGAATGCTGGATGATGAATATCAAATTAGAAGAAAAGCACTAGAGTTAGGAATCCCTGTACTAACCACAATTGAGTTGGCTGATTCTTTTGTGAAAACACTCGAATGGTTACAAAATAATGAAACAACAAAAGATCCTATAGAACCATATGACATTATTGAATAATCTTCCAAAAAATTACTCATAAAACCTGACTAATTATGGATTCATTTCCAATTATTGTACCATCTAATGTCAAAATTTTTGCCATCGTAGAATCTTTAATTTTTTCAACTATTGGAGATATTGATTTTTTATAATATCTTTTTTCAGTTGCATAAAAATACGGATTGAATGATGGAATTATTGTGATGTTTATTTTACCTTTTGTAGATGGAAAAATTTTTGATTTATCTGCTTTGATTGAAATCCAAATTCTTTCTCCATTGAGTAATGAACTTTGATCAAAATAAACTGGATGAATGTGGCCCATGATTATATTATTTACACTTGAATAATTTTTTGAAGGCATTGTATGTCCATGTGTTAACAAAACATCATCTATAATCATGCCCTTTGAACCAATCAATGTAATGTCATTTGGAATTAATTTTTCAATGTTGGAGTCATGATTTCCTGGAATTAATATTATCTCTAATGAATTTTTTATTTCTTCAAAAAAATATGGAACATCTTTCCATTCTGATTTTGTTATGGTCTGAATGCTTGATTTTATATCTCCTAAAAGAACTAATGTATCTGGGTTTTCTTTTTTAATTATTTTTTTTACATTTGAAATAATATCATTTATTGATGAATTATTCCCGATTATATTTTTGTTTGATGAAAATTTGTGTTCAAATCCTATATGGAGATCAGATATGATAAGATTTCTCTTCTCTTCTTCAAGAATTAATGCTGGCTCTGAATCAATTATTCTTGTAGTTACCATCAAGATTATACGTTTGTCTTAGATTAATTACTTATGTCTACAAAACAAGAACGAATAGACTTACTAGTTGATGAAAAACGTGTAAAATTACATCTGTTTAATCCAAGTAAACGGGAAATTTGGACAGTTGTTGGAAAGGCTAAAGAACATTGGATTGATCCTGATTCAGAATACTGTTCATGCTCGGGATATTATTTTGGTATGATTAAAAACAAAAAACCCTGTTATCATTTAGAATCTATTTTTAAAGCAAAAAAAGAAAATAAATTTGAAATTATCGAATTCATTGATGATGAATACGAATCATTCATTTCTGGAATTGTTAGCGATTTGTAACTTATTCTAATTTAATTTCAAAAAGATCTTCTTTTGAAACACCTTTCCACACTCCAATCATTCCTTCAGGCTCACATTCTTCAACAACTGTGATTTTCTGAATTTTGATATTTTCTGGGTTTGGTCCAGGTGGCCATAATTGTACCATGTAGTCTCCTACTTCTCCTGCTTGTTTTGGATTACCCATTGATACATTTTCTTTTTGAAATCCATTACTTTCTAATGTATTCATTGTTTTTTCATGCAAGTCCATTCTTCCATGAAGAAAGAGATAGGCCTTTTTGCTTGAATCTATGTCTGCCATGTCTTTGCTACATAAATTCCGCAAATAAATCTAGATCGGGGAATGAGCATTAGATATTTAAAATACATACAAAAACCATGGATATGGCTGGCGTAGATAAATTTGGAGTAATTTTCACAATTGCGTTTGTAGCCGCAATGATTGTTATTATGGGCAGTGTATTACAAGTTGATACAACTCCATCATCTCCTAGTATGGCAGCCCCTGCACAAACATATTCTCCACCACCAGCTCCTGCACCAGCAGCAGCCCCGGTAGTTACCCCTACACCTCAAGCAGCACCACAAACGTCATCAAGTGACAATTTGAAATATACAATTCGTGGTGGTATAGTAGAATCTATTGACAAAGATGAAAATCATAATGCAGTAAAGATTATGATGGATTCAAGACTAGACGGTCAACTTACAATTACAGTCACAAATAATTCAGTTACTCCATTTGATGATGGAACATACTTTGTAACCATTGATGGTGAAGAAGTTGATTTCACTCAAACAGGAAAAAAATTAACAATTGATTTCTTAGCAAACGCTCAAAAAATCATGATTTTTGGTGAAGGTTACAAATCTGGCGGACATGACATGAGTTCTATGGGTCATTCTGAAGATTCAAAAGAACATGAAGCCATGATGGCA
>CABXGK010000017.1 GCA_902511735.1 uncultured marine group I thaumarchaeote | reverse complement strand
GAACTTAACTTGATTAGCGGATCAGGTGGTGATACATTAAAAGCTGGTACATCATACCCACTTACTATGGACTTTGTAACATACGGTCAATCAAATGACGGTGTAACACAAAGTGATAGACACATGAACTCAATCTGGCGATTTGAATCGAAAGAGAATGCAGTTAACTCCGGTGTAATGAAGACCGAAGTCGACTTTACCATGCTCAATCAATTGAACGTCAACCAAACCTCCACATACAATAACACAAAGACTGACTGGGAAGAAAACCGAATCATTGTCCACCAGGACATGACTGATGAGGATGAAATCCGTGTCAACTATTTGGATATGGGAGCAGATGGTGTTGAGACACAAGTAGGAGACCAATTAGCAGCACCAACACACTCAGGTGTAGTTGAATTTGACAATGACAGTTACAAAGAAGCAGATACTGTAGTTGTAACATTAACTGACGCAGACCTAAACACAAACCCAGATATCATTAACATTTACACAGTTGTTAACAAAGATAACGACACAGCATATGACCAAGTTGGTAAATCCGGCTATGGACAGAACTCTGTCAGTGCTAACAACGGTAGAGTATTAGATATCACATTTGACGATGAGACATGGTTGCATTCCGACCAAGGTACAGCATGTACTTCTGGCGGAACATCAGCCAACGACGGTACCCCAGTGGGTAACGACGGTCTTGCATCTTCTGGATTTACTTTGGTAGAAACCGGTAAAAACACTGGTGTTTTCACAGGTGACTTCCAAGTTCCAGCAGATTATTGTTCTAGAAACAATTCAAATGCAGTGGTTTCATCAATGGGTACTGATATTGAAGTTAATTATGTAGATTACAGAGACGCATCTGGAGAAATCATCGAAGTAGGTGATGGCGCAGGAATCAGAGGAAACACTGGATCCGTTAGCTTAGACAGAACCGTCTATCCAGTTCCATTCGGAACCGTTAACGATTTCAGCACTGAATCCTCTAAAGGAACACCAAACGGCAGAGCACTATATCCACTTCACGGTGGAGCAATTACTAGCGCTCTAGCTGATGACACCGAAACACTCGGTAATGGTGACTTGACCATACACATTCGTGTAGATGACCCAGATTATGACGTATCAGCAACAGGTGAAGACCAAATTGCAGAGAATACAACCAATACCTCAAACCGTGGACCTCTAAAGGTCTACGTTGCAAGAGGTTCTGATCAAGTAATTCTCGCAACTGCAGGTGGTGATACCGCACAAAACGGTGTAATCACTGTAGGTTCTTCAGTAGTTGACGGTGGTTTGCAAACAAACACCCGTGAACTCGGTCCAATCTCTGAGACTGCTCCAGACTCTGGAGTATTCGAACTTGACATGACAGTCAGATACACTGACGGTCCTGCAAGTGCAGATTGTACAACCAAGACTGATAACTGGACACCAACTAATGGTGATACCAACGTCACAACAACTGCAAGCAACAACGCTGAAACAACTAGATTCTCAACAACATCAGGATCCTCCAGTGCTTACTGTCTCTTACAAGGAGACGTTATCACAGTAGAGTATACTGATCAAAATGATGCATCTGGTAACTCAGCAGTAGCTTATGATTCAGCAACATTTGACTTAAGAAACGGTGTAATTCAAACAGACAAGTCTGTCTACATCATTGGAAGTGATATTATCATGACCTTGATTGAACCAGATCTTGACTTAGAATCTGATGAATCAGAAACATGGGACCTCGATCTAATCGAGTGGGACTCTGACGCAGCAACAGTTACCATGGGTAACAAAGGCGGCTCAGCAAGTTCATTTGACCCAGAACCATCTGACTTTAGAGAAACAGGTGACTCTACTGGAATCTTCCAGATTGTCATCGAAGTACCAGAATCACTTGATAGTACTTCTCTAGACAGAGGTGAACTCATCGATCTTGAATACACAGATTGGGCCCCAGCTGGCGCCAATTATGTTGGTGAAGAGTATACAGACATTGGATTAAGCATTTACACATCTAACTTCGGTGCAACCATCGAAATGGACCAAAAAGTTTACACATGGACTGATAAAATCTATGTAACTATCGTCGCCCCAGATCACAACTTTGACAGCGGACTCGTTGACTTAATTGGTGATACTGACGACGATCCATTAATCGTACAAACCAGATCACAGAAACTCACTGGCTACAAACTAGCAGAGACTGGAACTGATACAGGTATCTTCAGTGGTGAAGTAATCCTCAAAGGATTCTCTCACGATGCTGATGGTGACCCATCAACTGGTACAAGCGGTTATGATGTAACCGGCTTAACAGCCGCTACAGGTTCAGGACCAACTGATGGTGCAATTAAAGCCGAAGATGATGACGGAGTTACAATCTCATACGAGTTTAACGAAGATGAGGTCGTAGTAGGCTCTGCATTAATCAGATGGAACGTAGGTGAAGTTCAATGGCTTGAATCAAGCTATCCTGCAGGCGGTAATGGTGTAGTAAGAGTAGTTGACCCAGATATGAACTGGGATCCAGAAAACGTGGACAACTTTGAAATTGACGTCTGGTCAGATTCTGACGCAGGCGGTATTTCCTTAATGATCACTGAGACAAATGAGGCAACTGGAATATTCGAAGGAACTGTATCATTTACAGCAGACGACGAATCATCTGGTCACAGACTCAGAGTCGCAGAAGGTGACACAATCACCGCAGAATATGAGGATAATACACTTCCAGATCCATATACTAGAAGCGATGACCTCGACATCACTGGCACAGCCATAATCGGCACAGTCGTACCTCCTCTTGAGCGTGCTCCAGCAGCAAACGCAAGAGTAGTTGATTCATTCGGTAACTCACTAAGTGAGGTATCAGTAGATCAACAAGTACAGATTGAAGCAGACTTGGTAAACGGTCAGGATAGAGATCAATCATTCGCATACTTAGTACAGGTTCAGGATGGCAATGGAGTAACTGTCTCACTAGCATGGATTACAGGTCAACTGGCTGCTGGACAATCATTTAGCCCAGCATTGTCATGGATACCATCTAATGCAGGATCATACGAAGCAACAGTCTTTGTATGGGAGAGCGTAGATAATCCAACTGCTCTATCTGATACAGTATCAGTAAGCATCCGAGTCGTATAAGGTAATTAGACATCAAACTTTCCTTTTTTTCTTTTTTTTGAACACCTCTTAACGAACGTTATAGACAAACTCAAAACCCATTAGTTCATTCAATTAACATGAACAAAATTGGAATTGATTTAGGTGGAACAAAAATTGAAGGAATACTAGTTGATGAAAACTATCAAAGCATAACAAGAAAACGTATTTCAACAAACCAAGATAATGGATATGATTCGATCCTGAATTCAATCAAAAATCTAGTTTTTGAACTCACTGAAAAATCAAATGAAAAAGTATCAATAGGAATTTGCACTCCTGGAGCATTATCAATTAATTCAGGACTAATAAAAAATAGCAATACTCAATGTATTATTGGTAAAAATATTCAAAACGACTTAAAGAATATACTCCATCAAGAAGTACGTATTGAGAATGATGCTAATTGTTTTGCATTGGCAGAAGCAAAATTAGGAGCAGGTAAAAATTCAAATTTTGTGTTTGGTGTAATTATGGGAACTGGAGTTGGTGGTGGAATAATTATAAATGGAAAAATTCATCATGGACGAACAAACATAGCTGGTGAATGGGGTCATCATTGTCTTCATAACGAAGGAAATAGTTGTTATTGTGGAAATCAAGGTTGTGTTGAGACATACATTAGCGGTCCTGCATTGGAGAAGCACTGGCTCCAATTATCTGGCTTAACTCAATCCCTTCCTGAAATCATTCAAAATTATAACAATCTCAATTTTGATAATTGGAAAAAATCATTTCTTGATAACTTTGCATTATCATTATCCAACGTGATTGATATTTTAGATCCTGATATGATAATTTTGGGAGGAGGACTTTCCAATATTGATTTTCTTTATAATGAAGGAAAAAATGCTGTTCATGATAAAGTATTCAGTGATACGATAGATACACCAATTGTAAAAAATGAACTTGGTGATTCAGCAGGTGTATTTGGTGCTTGTTTACTATAATCTTATTGAGGTTCGATTGTTGCAGGTGGTTTACTTGAAATTACATATGATACCCAAGTTACTTCTTCAATTTCATTAGTAATTCTATTACTAATTTTTTCTAAAACACCATCTGGAAGTCTTGTCCAATCCGCAGTCATTGCATCAATGGAATCTACAACTCTAACTGTAACAATTCTTCCATACTTTCGTTCATCTCCAACTACTCCCACTGCTTTGTCATCTCCAACTGCAGCATATGCTTGCCATACTTTTCCATAAATTCCGGCATCCCACAATTCATCTTCGACAATCTTGCTTGCTTTTCTACAAATTGCTAATTTTGAAGGAGTAATCTCTCCAATAATTCGTACAGATAATCCTGGTCCTGGAAATGGATGTCTCATTAGCAATTTTTCTGGAACACCCAAAATTCTAGCAACATCTCTTACTTCATCCTTGTATAATTCTCTTAATGGTTCTAAGATTTTGAGGTTCAACCAATCTGGTAATCCTCCTACATTGTGATGAGATTTTATTACTGCTGCTGGACCTTTTGATACTCCACTTTCAATTACATCTGGATAAAGTGTACCTTGTGCAAGCCATTTGAATGGGCCTTTTTGTTTTGCAAATTCGGTAAACACCTGAATAAATTCTTCTCCAACAATTTTTCTTTTTTGCTCAGGATCTGTTGTTCCTTTTAATTTTGAAAGAAATTGTTCACTTGCATCTATTCTATGGAAATTTAACGAAAAATTATTTTTGAACATGTCTTCGATTTCTTCAGATTCATTCAATCTTAACAATCCATTATCTACAAACACGCCTGTTAGTCTATCTCCTATTGCTTTGTGTATGAGTAATGCGGCTACCGTTGAGTCAATACCTCCACTAACTCCACATAATACATTTCCGTCAATCTCTGAAATTTCCTTTACTGTTTTATCTACAAAGCCTTCCATTGTCCACTCTTGTTTGGCTTTACAAACATTCAGAACGAAATTCTTCAAAATATCTGTCCCACGTTCAGTATGTACTACTTCTGGATGAAATTGAATTCCAAATACAGTTCTATCTGTATTTGCTATCGCAGCAGCATGCGAGTTTTCTGTATGACCTATAACTTCAAAATTTGATGGAATTTCTTCAGCTTCATCTCCGTGACTCATCCATGCACGAATTGATTCACCTAGTCCATCCAATAATCCTGAATTTTTATCCATTGAAAGAAGAGATGAACCATATTCTTTGTTTGCACGTTTTACTTTACCTCCAAATTTATTTACAATTAACTGATGACCATAACAAATTCCTAATAATGGTAAATCAAAATTGAATAACTCTTCATCTGGTTTTGGTGCATTTTCATTATAGACACTTGATGGTCCACCAGAAAAAATTATTCCTTTCGGATTCATTTTCTTTAATTCATCGGGTGATATATCGTATGGAACTAATTCTGCATAAACTGAAAATTCCCTTATTCTCCTACAAATCAAATGACTATACTGAGAACCAAAATCTAAAACAATTATTTTTTCCATTTTCTTACTTCGTTGAATTTTCTAACATTCTTGTGAGTGACCATGTGGCTGTATTGATTATTTCATCCAATCTTTCTTTCTGTCTATAATTTTTAATAATTATTTCTCTAATTGCTGGTCCATTTTTATTAATTATACAATTGATAACAGAACCTTCATCAATTTTTCCATTTTTAACATCAGTACTATCGACTTTTTTCATTTCTCCAATTATTCTTTCAATAAAAAATGATCTTAAAGGTGGTATTTCATCAGTAAGACCGATTCCTTCATTTAGTATTATGGAAATTTTTTCAGGAGTGACAAATGCATTAGCAATTACTTCGCCATCTTTATTTTTTTTAATTTGAATTGAATTTGGGTTTTCTTTTTCTTCTTTTTTGATCTCTATGACTGGTTCTTCTTTCTCAGATTTTAGTTTGTTTGATTTTTCTGTTCTTGGTAATGAAGATGCCTTAGTAAAACTAGAACCTTTTAAAACTACATCAAGTACGTCCAAATTTTTCTGGAGAAATTCCAGTTCATCTTGATGTTTTGCCATTTTATCCACAATTGATTCTTTCAATTCCAACATTTTTTGGATCTGTTCATCTGTGTATTGCATAACTATTAGAAAACTTATTCAGTATTAAAACGCATTCTAAAAGTTTTCAATACACTCTAGGTCAATCATTCTAATTGTTTTGTAACCTTTAATCTCATTAGTTGAAAACAAATCTGCTTTTGATTTAGTTCCAAACCATTCTATAATTCTCTTACCAAATTTTAATTTTTTAATCTTTACTTTACGATTAACAATCTTATGTTTTGAATACTTTCCAATTTTTTGACCAAAATCCATGCCAATTAAAACAATCTTTTTAGCATTAAAATATTCTGCAAGAAAAACACATCTATCTCCATCTGTAAAACCTCCAAAATTTTCTAGTTTACCAATTTTTTTTGTTTGTGTAGTGCCTATAACATTTGAAAATTCTTTTACTATTTCTAATTTATCAAAATTATCTCCATGTGCATGAACTATTATTGGAATCTTTGTTTTACCAATTTTCTTTATACTTTCTAAGTCTCCATCAAGATCCGTAACTAAAATGTCTGGTTTGATATTTTTTTCTAATAATGCTTTAACTGCACCATCAGCTACAATCTTTGTAACATTTTTAGATTTTTTTATGTATCTTAATGATTTTGTTAATGATGGTCCTGCACCAATAATGAAAACTGTCTTACCATGAATTATTTTTTGAAATTCCTTTTTTGAACTCTTTCTTTTTAATAATGAACTCAATTTTTTAGCAGAAATTAGATCATCTTTTTCTGTATATCCAAATTCCTTTCTAATTTCTTTGAATTTAGTTTCCCAACCATGAATTGTCATATCACTCAAATAGATTACCTTATCATAAATGATATGACAAAACTAGGAGATCTTGTTGTTGGAAGAAAAAATGAAATCACTATTATGGGAATTTTAAACATCAGTCCTGAATCATTTTATAAAAAATCCATAAAATCTACAAAATCACAAATATCAAAACACTTGTGTGATATGGAAGAAAATGGTGCTAATATTATTGATATTGGAGGTATGTCTACTGCCCCGTATCTAAAAACAATTGTATCTGAAAAAACTGAATCCGAAAGAATTACAAAAACAATCAAAATCATTCAAAATTTATCTAACATTCCAATTTCTGTTGATACTTGTAGAGCATCAGTTGCAAAAGATGCACTTGAATTAGGAATTGATGTGATTAACGATATTTCTGGTTTAAAGTATGACAAGAATATGCCAAAAATTGTAGAAAAATATAATCCATCTCTAATTTTATGTTCTTACAGTAAACAACTTGTAACTGGTAATTCCATATCTGTAACAAAAAAACTTTTGAACGAAAGCATAAAGATTGCCAAAAATGCTCAAATATCTAATGATAAGATTGTAGTTGATCCTGCTATTGGTTTCTTTAGATGTTCTTCTGATGTAAAAAATAATCTCCCATATACAAAAATCACATCTGATTGGGCTCAACGAGATATGGAAATTATTAAAAAATTAAAAACTCTGAAAACTACTTTTCCTATACTAGTTTCTATTTCCAACAAGTCATTTTTAGGTAAATTACTTGGAAAAGAAGATCCTGTTGATCGACACACTGGAACCGCAATTGCTGAGATGTTTTCCATAATTAATGGCGCATCTATTATACGAACTCATAATCCAAAAATCACCTCTGATGTAATCAAAATGACAAAATCACTCACAAAAAAATCCAAGAAAGGCTTATAACAGATTTTTTCTCTCTGGTAAAAGGTTCATTTGACAATAAGAGAAGGATTCACTTTTGATGACGTTCTTCTGGTACCCAAATTTTCAGATATAACCAGTCGTTCACAAACTAATCTTTCAACAAACCTTTCTCGAAATATTAAACTCAATATTCCTTTAGTTAGTGCAAACATGGATACGGTAACAGAATCTACCATGGCAACAACAATGGCCAGACAAGGAGGAATTGGAATAATTCATAGATTTTTGACAATAGAAGAAGAAGCTAATCAAGTTCTAAAAGTCAAACGCTCTGGAAGTGTAATGATTGATAATCCATATCAAATTTCTTCTGAAAAATCTATTGAAGAAGCTATTGATTTAATGAGTGAAAAAGAAGTATCTGGATTACTTGTAGTTGATTCTGATTCTAAACTTATTGGTGTCTTAACTGAACGTGATGTACTTTTTGAATCAATTAATTCAAAGAAATCTGTATCTGAATTAATGACTAAAGATGTTATCTCTTCAAATGAAAATACAACGCTAGATGAAGCAAAAGATATTCTAAAAAGTCATAGAATTGAAAAATTACCTCTTGTAAATGATAAAAATCACATTGTTGGTCTTTATACTACTCAAGATATTTTGAATATTGAAAATTTTCCAAATGCTTCTAAAGATAAGAAAGGAAGACCTCTTGTTGGAGCTGCGGTTGGAGTAAAAGGTGACTTTTTGGATAGAACTGAAGCATTACTTTCAGCCGGTGTAGATGCAATTGTTGTTGATATTGCACATGGTCATAGTGAAAATGCAATAAGTACTGTAAAAAATATTAAAAAAGCATTTCCTGATTGTGAACTAATAGCTGGAAATGTAGCAACTGCTCAAGGCACTGAAGATTTGATAAAAGCAGGAGTTGACGCTGTAAAAGTTGGTGTTGGTTCTGGTTCTATTTGTATTACTAGAGTAATTACTGGCTCAGGTGTACCACAACTAACTGCTGTAATGGATTGTGCTGAAATTGGTAAAAAATATGATATCCCAATTATATCTGATGGTGGAACACGAACATCTGGTGATGCTACTAAAGCATTGGCTGCTGGTGCTTCTTCTGTCATGTTGGGTAGTATGTTGGGTGGTACAGATGAAAGTCCAGGTTCAACTATCACAAAGAATGGAAAAAGATACAAGTTTTACAGTGGAATGGCATCTTTAGGTGCTGCACGAAGAAGAAAATCAAAAGAAAATACACCAAGTGATACTGATGATGATCTAAATGATTATGTTGCTGAAGGAGTAGAAGCAATGGTTCCATACAAAGGAACTGTGATTGATATTCTTGTTCAGATTACTGGAGGAATACGTTCTGGTTTGAGTTATTGTGGGGGACATGATATACGTCAAATGCAAAATAATGCTGAATTTATTAAAATGTCACGTGCTGGATTTGCAGAAAGTCAACCACATGATGTTGATGTGTTATAGCTAATCTTTTATTGATTTAAAATCCAGTTTTTTTATGTTAAACAAGCTCACAATAATTGGTATTATTATTGGATGCGCAATCTCAATTCTTGGTGCTGCATCTATGGTCACTTCATTGAATTCACCAAATGAAATTCAAGAAGATACTGCAACATTTGGAGTCGGTGATTTAGATAAAATTAACTTTAATGCACCAGAAAATTCGTCACAATCATTAACAGTAATTGGTGATTCATTTGATATTAAAATTACAACTCCTGACTCAAATAATGATGTAAATGCAAGTTTTAAAAATAAAGCAAGCTTTTCATGGATATCGCCAACTGGAGGTCAAACAATAATTACAATACAAAATACTGGTGATTCTGAGTTTACTGAAACCTACAAATTTGAATTATCACGTGATCCATTATTTTTCACTTATTCGATTTTAGTAATTATTGCTGGTGTTGTAATTATTGGATTTAGTGCAGTTTTTAGTGCAAGAAAACCAAAAGGTTTCTAACCTAAATCTGCAACTGGATATGAACCAATTATTTTAAGAAATATTGTATTTTTTTCAATACTTTCTAATACAGATTTTATTTTAGAATTTGAAGAATGACCTAGAAAATCTACAAAGAAATTGTATTCCCAGTTTGTATTCTTATTTGGTCTAGATTCAATTTTTGTTAGATTGATATCATTATCATTAAATTCTTTCAATATATGATGTAGTGCACCAGGCTCATGTTTAACTGAAAAAATAATTGAAGTTTTATCATTTGTTTTTTCTTTCGAATTAGTTTTTGAGAATATTAAAAATCGTGTATAATTATTTGTGTTGTTTTCAATCCCTTCTTTTATAATAGGTATGTTGTACAAATCTCCAGCATCAATACTTGCAATTGCTGCTGAATGTGTATCATTAAGATTTTTAATTATTTTTACACTACCTGCTGTATCATATGTTGGTACAGTTTTCAATTTTTTTGTCTTAATAAAATCACTACATTGTCCTAATGCTTGTGGATGTGAATACACAGTTTCAATGTCATCTAAATTTCCAATACTGATAAGACAATGTTCAACTTTGAAATATTTTTCGCCCATTGCATGTAACTCTGTATGTGTGATTGCATCGATACTTTGACCTACAGTACCTTCAATTGAATTCTCAACTGGTAAAACCGAGTAGTCACTCTCTCCGTTCTCGGTTATTTTTAATGCATCTTCAAAGGAATTACATGGTACAGTTTCAATTTCTTCATTAAAGAATTTCTTTGCTGCACTTTCACTATATGCACCATGTTCGCCTTGAAATGATACTTTCTTCATTTTAATTTTGAGTTAAAAACTCACTTTTTCCAAAGTCTATTGATAATTTTCTATCATCAATCCATGTACAATCTTTACATTTTACTGCATCACGCATCTTAACAACTGTTCCAAAGCATTTTCTACATTTTGTAAATAATACTCCATGTTCTGGGGAATCAATGCTTGCATGTATTGTTCCATTTATGTGACTAATTATTTCTGCTTTGACAACATCTTGTGCTAAAGCAATATTTTTTTTCCTAATATGTCTTGTAACACAAATACATTCTAAATCGGAATTTACCTTTTTTCCATTAACGAATTTTATCATTATGGCAATCATTGATGGTAAGTTTGCTTCCACTACTCCTATGATTATATCTCCTACATTTGGAACTGTAATCTGTTTTTGTCGATTAATTGATGCTAATCTTTCAGAAGAATCTAGATTAATTTCTCCAATTGTTGTTGCTCTAATAACGTCGTCATCTTCAAATGTATTATCTCCTGGAAGATATTCTTCTATTGCTGCAATTTTTTCACCAGGAATTCTATGTTTTTCGTCCATGTGTAATTGAATAAAATTTTACTTTTAATTGTTTTTAGAGTTTCATATACTTGATAAATGCCTTGTATTATCTCCGTATATGAGTGAGCACATATCAAGTAAATTGGTTACTTATGCCACTTTTCTAGTTACTCTTGGAATAGTTGGAATTAGTGTCATCTCTGTCATTTTTCCCGCATTAATAATCTCGAGCACATATGAATTTTCAAATGAACTAGATCCCTTTGAAACAAGTCCTTGGACATTACTAATTATAATCTCAATCATTTCTTTATTATCATTAGGTTATCTTTACAAAAACGAAAAACTGCCATCTATACTTTATTCTGGAATTAAATTTCTCCTAAATTTTGAAATATCTAAAAAAGTTGCCATCATTACAGGTATTATTATTTTAACATTGTATATTGGATTTTCTTCAAGTGAATTATTTCTAGATGAAAAAAATCAATGGCCAGATTATTTTATATTAGAAGAAGCATTGGAAATCTGGCCTTCTACTGATCATTGGAATGTCTACATCAAAGAACAAAACACACGTTATGTACGAATGATTCTGCTTGATGTTTCACAAGATTTTCTTCAGAATATTAAATTACTTCCTTTTATTGCTAGTATTCTTGTTGTAATATTCACTGCTTTAGTAACTATTCAAATTTCTAAAAAAAGATTTGCGGGAATAATTTCTATGATTGTTTTACTACAAAGTATTACTTTTATAGATTTTGATACTATTGCTGTATATGAAAATTTTTGGGTATTATTTTATCTCATATCTCTATATGTAATACAAAAAAAATGGTGGCACACATCACCGTTTTTATTCATTCTTGCTGTTTTTTCAAAAGCATTCATTGTAACATATTTCTGGATGAATTTATTTTACATTTATCGTTCAGATATATCTAGAAAAACCAAATACATGTTATTTACTTCATACGGTATAACAATTGGTATAATTTATTGGATTTTTGAAAGTGGACAAAATATAATTTATGATGATGTAGTGAGATTTGATTTTAATGCATTTCTAGATGGCTTTACAGGTTGGGGCAATAATATGCAACTTGATCCTCTTGCAATTCTATGTATTATTCCATTAGTTGTTGGGCTTTTTATTAAATCTCTAAAGGGAATAAAACAAGCTGATTCAATATTAATTCTTATCTTAGGAACTCTTCTTGCAGGTCCTCTAATATCATATGTGACCGATTTTTATTTTATTTTACCATATCGTTTTATTCCATTCATAGTTGCAATGGCAATTGGATTTGGAGTATTTTTATCAAAAGAAAATTAATCACTGCGAAGAATTGTCCAATAACTTGTTACTGAATCCAGTGGTTTTACTGAATAAGAATGATTTAGTCCTCTAAAAATATGGTATATCTTATCATCTGCATTTACACCTAATATTGTAGCAGTTGCCCTGTGGTACCAATTACATTGGTCTGTATATCCTGGAACATCATACACTTCGGTCAAACATTTTTCATAATTATAATCTAGTGCAACTTGCGTCATCTCTAAATTCTTCCCATTGAGAATTCCTTTTTTCATAACTGGTAATGTATCAATAAATTCATCAGTAATTGACTTATCCAAATATTTGGTTGCAGATGTTTTTATGACGCTCAATAATGCTCCCTCTGAGTTTCTCAAAACACTAATTGCAGATGCTTTATATTTTGAATCTTTAATATCTGTCAAACCTCCCGCAGTGTCTACTTTTACATCCAATTGTGCATTTGCATTAGTAACAAATACGAATGTTAGACCAAAAATCAAAATCATTAGAAAAATTATTTTTTTCATGTTCTATAACCAATGTGGTATCTCTAAATAATTATCTAATTTTTCATTTTTGAGCATTTTTAATAATGCATTTGCCTGTGGTGTTGATAACATAGGCTTGTCAAATTCATTATCTGTTGAAATTCTTGGACATGCAACTTGAATAAATGCATCAATTCCTGTGAAATTTTTCAATCTATCACTAGTAATATCAGTTAATGCTAGCAATTGAACTTCTTTACCTCTTTCTTCTAACTCTTTTTTAAATTTTAATGCTGTAACTTTTGCAAATTGTCCTTCTTTAAGACCTACAATTACTCCAAAAACCTTTGCTTCCATTGCATTGTAAATTTTTAATGTAGCCTTTTTTTCTAATTTTTCTGCAAAGTTTGTAACATCTCTTACTTCATTGAAATAAGGATCTAAGATGTAAGTTTTCACTTTGGTTGATATCGCAACTCCTGCTGCATGAAAGTTACTTTGTCCTAAAAATAAATTTGCATTCACTTCTTCTTTTATTTCCATTGCTGGATAAAATTCACATCCAAAAACTTGCCCATCATTTAGTTGTCCTTTTCCCTTACCAATTTTCACAAAAACTCCTCCATCTTCTAATTGTTTTCTAACTGTTTCAACTTGATGAAGATGTTGGCTATCTGTAATTAATGAGATTGTTTTTCCTTTTAAAATTTCTAATGCTTTCGGTATTACTACATCAAATGGAACATCATCAAATGCGTCAATCATGATGACATTATCTTGTTCTCCTGGAAATGTTTCTAATTTGTTTGTGTGACCAATATTGAATAAAATTTCTGCACCTAAGACTTTGGCACCATTTGAATTAAGATCGCATGTACCCCATGTAGTATCTGCTAAAACAAATGCAGGAATATCAAATTTTTTTGTAATATTCACTGCTGCTTCTTGAACTTGTGGTAACATTCCATCTGGTGCATTTAATGCAACTGTAACTGGTTTTCTTTGAGATATTATCTCAAAAATTCTCTTTTCATCAATTATTATCATTTGTTCTAAAAAGTCTCATTTTGAATTTAAACCAAACTCTTTGCCAAATCACTAAAATTCCTATATTTTGTAGATAATACATGTCTAAACAGATACTTCACATTGGCATTGATGATACCGATTCACCTAAAGGAATGTGCACAACATTTCTAGCTTACAAAATCATTAACAGATTAAAAAAAGAAAATGTTGATTTTCTTGATTTTCCAAATCTAGTCAGATTCAATCCTAACATTCCTTGGAAAACTAGAGGTAATGGGGCGGTAGGAATTAAAATTTCTACCTCTAATCCAAAAAAAATTAAAAACTTAGTAAAAAAATTCGTTAAACAATATTCTGATGTAAAAAATGGAGCCAATCCTGGTCTTGTTTTTTGTCAAGATGAAAACATTCCTAGTGAATTTTTAAAACTAAGTTCAGATGCGATGTGGAAATTAATTCATAGAAATGAAGCCAAAAAAATTCTATCCAAACATAATTTTGACTTTTTTTATCTTGGAAATGGACAAGGATTAGTAGGCGCTACTGGCGTTATAGGTTATAATTTTCAAGATGAAACATACGAGTTACTTTCTTATCGAAAATCTTCTCAATTTGGGAAAAAACGTTTCATTGATAAATCTAAGGTTAAAGAAATGCAAGAAAAAACATATCCAAATACATTCAATAGTTTTGATCCAAAGAAAAATAAAGTTTTGTTAATGCCTCATGGTCCTGATCCTGTTTTTTATGGTGTACGTGGAGAAAACTCAAAAACATTAATCTCTGCATCAAAAATGATTAAACCAAAAGAAAAACTTGCTGGATATCTTATCTTTAAATCAAATCAAGGTACTAGTGATCATTTAAAAAATGAAATTGATGTACATAACTTCTTACCATATACTTCTGGAACATTACAAGGCATTGTAAATACAATTCCAATTGTAACTAAAGGTGGTCATGTATTCTTCTCAATGATTGTAAATAATATGAAAATTCATTGTGCAGTCTATAAACCAACCAGAATAACTGATGTTGCTAAAGAATTGATTATTGGCGATGTGATTAAAGTTGGAGGTGGTATTAGAAAAGCAACAAAAACACATCCAAGAATTTTAAATCTTGAATTTATCCAAATTCTAAAACTTGAGAAAAAATCTAAATTGATAAATCCATTTTGTAAAAATTGCCAAAAAAATATGAAATCAAAGGGTAAAAACCAAGGCTTCCAATGTGTAAAATGTAAAAAAACATCTCTTCATAAAAATCGTCAATCTATCACACGTTCATTAAAAAAACAAATCTACATGCCAGATGTTTCTGCTCATCGTCATCTCACAAAACCTGTTCAACGTATGAAACAAAAACCAAAATCTGAAAAATTTAAACCAAATTCTTCATGGATCACTAATTTTTAAAATCATAATAGCGGGGAGTAGATTTGAACTACTGATTTTCGGGTTATGAGCCCGACGGGATGACCTGACTTCCCCACCCCGCTGAAGAAAAATTCCTTATGAGGTATATACGCGTTTCAAATTCGGAAATGAATAAAAGGATTCTAAATGATTTTTTAATATGCTTAGAAAATTCCAAATTGTTGGTATTGCAGGTGCTCTAATATTTTCTGCTGTAATTTTGACTGATACAATACCATCAAATCCGCCACCACTTCCTGAACCAATTGTTCAAAATGTTTCAACAGATTCTGTAGAAATTATAGCGACAAATTTTGATAAACCATGGTCAATTACTTTTGCTGATGAAAGAATATTTGTTTCAGAAAAATCTGGAAAAATTAAAATAATTACTTCATCAGGTTTACTTGAAACCCCATTAATTACATTACGTACTCCTGAAATATTTGGTGGTGGATTACTTGGAATAACAACTCATCCTGATTTTTCAAATAATCATTTTCTTTATGCATATTATACATATGAAGAGAATGAAAAATTATGGAATAAGATAATTCGAATTACTGAAAAAGAAAACAAAGCTACTGAAATCATAACTATTCTTGATAAAATTCCTGGTTCTGCATTTAGCAATGGTGGAGTAATCAAATTTGGTCCAGATGGAAAATTATATGTTGGAACAGGTTCAGTATCTGATTCTTCAGATGAATCACAAAATCTTAATTCACTTAGTGGAAAAATTCTTCGATTAAATGATGATGGTACATTGCCATCTGATAATCCATTTGATAAATCATATGTGTTTACATTTGGACATCGAAATCCAACAGGTTTTGCATGGAATAATGAAGCACAAATGTATGCTACTGAATCAGGTCCAACAAAAAATGATGAAATTAACTTGATAAATGCAGGTTCCAATTATGGTTGGCCTGAAGTTCAGTGTTATTCAAACAGTGAAATTTTTGTTAATCCTTTGAAATGTTTTGATCCAGGTTTGGAACCTGGTGGAATTATTTTCTATTCTGGAGAAAAGCTTGACATTGATAACAAAATGATTCTTGCCTCACAAAAAGCAACTAATTTGTTCAAAGTTGAAATAAATGATAACGATGTAAATCTTGAACGAATTTTGAGTGGTGTAGGTAGAATTAGAGATGTAGCACAGGGCCCAGATGGTTATGTATACATCATAACTACAAATACAGATGGAAAAGCATTTCCAGCACCAGATGATGATAAATTATTGAGGATATTGAAATAAAATGACTGATTCGTCCATTCCAAAATTCTTTGAAAAAACTCATGAGGAAAAACTGGATATTATTTGCAATTTTTCAGATTTGAATGACGATGAACTT